>CAZZAZ010000046.1:0-12082 GCA_964652355.1 uncultured Sulfurimonas sp.
GTAGTGAATATCCTCTTGCATATGCAAGTAGCGTTTTGTATGAAGTTTTGGCTGTCCATTACCTTCGCTATCAAATGTTGACTGGTATTCTGTCTCCATAAGTCCTTGATACGAAACGCCAATACGTTTACCACGGTTATGACAAGTTGAACAAGTCTCAACAGGTACACCACTATACTCAACATCATGAATTTTTACTTTTACTTTACGTGAACTTTGAATCTGATGAGTTAAAAGATGACCTTGTTTTTTAGATGTATGTTTATCATCTCCCTCATAATAACCCTCATTTGAGTAAGGAATATGACAAGATGAGCAACCAATACCTCTAAAATCTCCACGACGACTTCTACCCTTACTTCCTGTATGACATCTTAAACACTCTTGTCTTAAGTAAGTATATACTGCGAGAGATGGATCTTTATGAACCTCTTCAACTGTTGGAGCATCTGGAAGTTCGTGCATCTCTGTCGGAAAACCTTGTGGTTCCATAGTTGCTAGTTTTGCCATGTATTTTTTATATACATCAGTACCTAGTCTAGCATTTGGGTCTTTTGGATTTTTTGTAGCATAGTTACCTGCAGTGTGCTGATAACCTTCTTTTCCGCCAAAACTCCACATAGCACCTTGAATCTTACCCTGTTCAGTCATCATAAGTGAGTTCATTTGAGCGCCCACTTGATTTGGATGACACATACCACAAGTATTTTTATTTATCCAAGAACTTCCAGGTGCTGGGTAATAGTTTTTAGGGCCTTTATTTTCTTTAAAATACTTTACAGTACCTTTATGTGCGTACTTTTTACTTTTAGATTTTGGGTTACCACCATGGCAAACAATACAGTCGTTACCTTTATGTCCAGCCTTATCTGCAACTTTAAGTATAGCCTTCATCATGCCCGATTCTCGTTCACGAATATCTTCTATACCCTTATGACAAACTATACACTGATTTGCACCAAAAACTAAAGTATTTAAAAATACAAATAAAAGAACTATACTTTTCATTAACTACTCAGGTTTATTTTTAGAAACTGCGTCTAAAACGCCATTGATAAACTTTGGACTTTGTTCAGTTCCAAAAGATTTAGTAATCTCAACTGCTTCATTTATAACAACAGCAGAATCTAAATCTCCAAAAAGTATCTCAAAAGATGCAAGTCTAAGGGTAGCACGTTCAATAGAACCTAATCTTTCAAAATCCCACTCTTTTAAATTTTCTATAATAGCTTTATCACAAGCTTCAAGATTTTGCATTACACCCTCATATAAATCAAGTGCAAAGTCTTTTTGTTTGTTACGAATTTTTTTTTCTTCTAAGATTTCAGAAGTGTGTTCAACTGTGTTTCCATTACCTAAATCAAAAGCATACAGTAAAGAAACTACCGCCATACGAGCATGATGTCTAGTAGCCATTACACAACCTCATATAGGTCAAGCATCTCGATAACAACAGTCATCGCTTCAAAACCTTTATTTCCTGCTTTTGTACCTGCACGCTCTATTGCTTGTTCTATTGTATCAGTAGTTAGAAGTCCAAAAGAAACTGGTTTTTGGTACTTTAAACTCATAGTAGCGATACCCTTAGTAGCTTCAGCAGAAACATAATCAAAGTGAGGAGTTGAACCACGAATAACTGCACCAAGCGCACAAATAGCGTCATATTTACCACTTGCTAGAAGTTTATCAACTATCATAGGAAGCTCAAATGCACCAGGAATTAGAACATGAGTAATATCTGCTTCATCTCCACCATGACGATCAAATGCATCCTTTGCACCTTCAACAAGTCTATCAACTATAAAGTGATTCCATCTTGTACTAACTATCGCTATTTTTTTTCCATTTATAACTTTTAATTTACCTTCAACTAAATTCATTTTATTATATCTCCTGTATTTTTTTAATTTTTATTATCAATTTTTCAAGCTCTTCGAGTTTCACCATATTTGGCCCATCACTAAGTGCTATACTTGGGTCAAAGTGTGTCTCCATAAAAAAACCATCTACCCCTACAGCTGCAGCTCCACTAGCCAAATAAGGAACCATTGAGCTATCTCCACCAGTTTTTCCATTTTGTGCCGTTGGCATCTGAACTGAGTGAGTTGCATCAAATATAACTGGTGCAAATTCACGCATAGTCACTAAGTTTCTCATATCTACAACCATGTTACCGTAACCAAAAGAGTTACCACGCTCACAAAGAAATACCCCATACTTTTTAGAGTTTTCATAAGTAGCCTCGGAACACCCACGAGTTTGAAGCACTTTTAAAACTGGATATATCATAGCATCTCCAGACAAGAATTGCCCTTTTTTAATGTTTATAATTTTATCAGTTTTTGCACAAGCTACCAAGAGGTCAGTTTGTCTACATAAAAATGCTGGGATTTGTAACATATCTACAACCGATGCGACTTGTTCAACTTGAGTTGATTCATGCACATCAGTAACAATTTTGTAGCCAAAATCATCTTTTACTTTTTGAAGTATACGCAAACCTTCATCTATTCCAAGTCCACGAAAAGACTCTAAAGAGGTACGGTTTGCTTTATCAAAACTAGCTTTAAAATAAAAATCAATAGACTCATCTTTATGATAAGACTCCAAAGATTTTGCGATTTTAAAGATGTTTTCTTCACTCTCAATAACACAAGGCCCTGCTAGTAATATCATCAATATACACCTTATTTAAAATTAAGTGATTATATCATAATGGGCTTAATATACTATTCATGTAGTATCATTATCTCCAAAAATGCACTTAGATTACTCATAACGTAGTTCAAAACCTCAACATCACTATCATCAAATTTAGAGTTATTGTCTAGTTTATTTATTAACTGCATTACTCCAAGAATTTTACCACCATAACCAAGTATTGGTACAGTTAAAATAGATTTTGTAGTGTACCCTGTCCCTTTGTCTACACCTTTATTGAATCTATCACTATTTTGAACATCGTTCTCTATGATTGTTTTTTTTGTTTGAAACACTTCACTCGCTATTCCAATATCATCTGGAACTTCAAGATAACTTATGCCGTCTATATAAATAGACCATAGACTTTTAGTACCCCTATCATGTATAAATATAGTGCACCTATCAGCTCTTACTATCTCTTTTACAGAACTTGAGATTAGTTCTATTTTTTTTGTAAAGTCATCCTCTGCAACAAGATGCTTGTTTAAAGATAAAAGTTTATTTAATTTTTCGTCACTAATATTTTCAGCCATGCTATTACATCTTTATTTAAGTTTTTTATTATTTCATTATAGGCCATTATGGCACCTTTTGCATCTATTGTTTTACAATTTTTTGTATATGAAAATTCTTTTAAGCCAATAAGCTTACCATCATCTGGTTTTATTAAGTATAATCTTATTTTAAAAGAGACAACGGCTAATAAATTTTTATCAATTTTTTGTACAGCTTCTATTATTTCACCCTCAAGTAAAAAGTCTGATTTACTTTTGGAGTATTTTGTAAAACTACTTTTAAACAAAGCACTATCAAATATAGTGTTTGCAATATTTCTCTCAATCAAACTAATAAAATCTTCATTCCATTCTGAATAAAGGTAAGAGTTTGTCTCATACGTTGATCTTTCATACCAAATATTACTATTATGCATATATTTAGGTGCCTTAAACCTTACTATTTTTAAAATTTTATCTGATTTTTTTATAACTTTACTCACTTTTTCTTTATCATCTATTGTATATTTTACTATTGGCTGCGAGACCTCTTTCATTGAACATCCAGCAAATATAACTATACTAAATATAAAACCTACTAGTTTACTCATGACTCTCTCCTGGTCCTAAAATTTTCTCATTACTCTTAAATATCATATCACTCGGACTATCTCCTAACTCATCAACAGTAATTTCGAGTTTTTGAGATAAATTACGTATAGATATTGCCGCTTCATTTAGTATTTGAATATTTTGTTCTACAATATCTGCCACATTAAATTCACCTTTTTTAAGTTCTGTTGACATTCCTGAGAAGAACTCTGCAGTTTTATCTGAAGCATTTCCAGCCTTATCGCTCATTGTGCCTAGTTTTATAAATGACGGTAACATCTCTTTTTCCATCTGTTTTGTATGTATTAAAAATTTATTTAGCTCATCTAAAGTTTTACCTATTTTTTGTTTATTTTCGCTTACATACAGCATTGTATTTGACATATCATCTATCATTTTTGAAATATTTTCTACATTATTTGCAGATAAAAGTATATTTACCTTATCTAATATATTTTCCATCTTTTGTGTTATAGATTCACTGCTGTCAAATAGACTAGACATTATCGATTTTTTAGATTTTATAGTTGCAATCTTATCTTGTGAGGTTTCTAATAAAGCCGATTCTTGATAACCACCTTTTAGCTCTATATATTTTAAACCGGTAATTCCTTGAGAATCTAAAACAGTATAAGTATCTTTTTTTATAGGAGTACCTTGCTTAATCTCTAACAATACCTCAACCTCTTCACTATTGTTTTTATTTATAGAGATTTTTTTTACCCGTCCAACTTCAACACCTCTTAGTTTAACTAACGATTCTATATTTAAACCAGAAACGGACTCTTGAAAATAAGTATGGTAGTAATCATGTTCAACATTTTTATCCCCATACTTTGCTAACCAAAATAAAAATACAAAAAGTGCAATCGTTATAGTTATTATAAATGTACCAACAACTATATAACTTAATCTTTTTTCCATATATCTTCCCTTTTAAACTTTTAAAAATTCTCGAACAACATAATTCTCAGACGCCAAAGCTTCTTCTCTCGTACCCTCAAACAAAATCTTCTTTTCATGTATGATACAAAACTTATCTAAAACATGTTCTATCGTATGTAAGTCATGTGTAACCATCACTACTGTCAACTTTAAAAGAGATGCTAACTCCCGTATAAGCCTGTCAAAATTCTCAGCAGAAACTGGGTCAAGTCCACTTGTAGGCTCATCTAAAAATATTATTTTTGGCTCCATAGCAAGTGCACGAGCTAGCGCTACCCTTTTTTTCATACCACCACTAAGCTCACTTGGAAAAAGGTAAGTTGCTTCCTCTTTTAAACCAGACATTTTTAACTTGCTAAGGGCTATTTGTTCTATCATTTGAGCTGGTAACTTAGTGTATTCAACGAGAGGGATAGATACATTTTCTATAACATTTAAAGATGAGTAAAGTGCACCAAACTGAAAAAGCATTGCCCAGTTTTTCTTTAACTCCATACTATCGGCATAAGAGATATTTTTAATCTGTTTTCCCATAACTTCGATAGAACCACCATGAAAATCTTGTAGCATTATTATCTCACGCATTAGTGTTGATTTACCACTTCCACTTCCACCTAAGATGCCATACACTTCACCCTCTTTTATATCTATAGATACACCATCATGGACTAACTTATCTCCAAAGCGAGTTACAACATCTCTTACTTTTATAAGTGGACTCATATTCCAACCTCTGTTAATACTACTGAGATGATAGCATTACAAGCTATTACCCAAAATATAGCATTTACCACACTGATAGTTGTGTAATGACCTATGCTTTCGGTACTTCCTGTAACTTGAAAACCTCTAAAACAACCGATAAGGGCTATCAAAAGTCCAAAAAACGGTGCTTTTATAAGACCTATCATTAAATGCTTTATCTCTACTACATCTCTTGCTCTAATAATAAACTCATGAAAAGATATACCAAGTTGGGAATCAGCGACAATCATACCACCAAAAACTCCAACAATATCTGCAAAAAACACTATAAGTGGCATAGAGATAACAAGTGCCATTACACGAGGTAAGACTAAAAATCTAACTGGGTCAAAGCCCATAGTCCGCATGGCATCTATCTCTTCTGTTATTTTCATAGTACCGATTTCTGCTGTGTAAGATGATGCACTTCTTCCAGCTATAACTATAGCTGTTATAAGTGGGGCTAGTTCTCTAAAAACAGAGATGGAAACCATATCTACTATGAAAATATTTGCACCAAACTTTGCTAATTGACCAGCACCCTGATAAGCGATAACAAGTCCAACCAAAAAGGAGGTAAGAGCTACTATGGGTAGTGCTTTTGCGCCTGACTTTTCTATGTGTGCTATAGTTGCTTTTATCCTAAATAACCAAGGTTTTAACATTAGTCTAAAAAATTGTGCAAATGTTTCACCAAAAAAGGAAAGAAAAAGTATAAATGAGTCTATTGGACTTATAACTGATGCACCTAAGTTATTGGTAAAAGTTACTATTGAAGAGGATTTGTTTGATTTTAAAGATATTTTTTGTCTTAGATTTTTTCTAGCAAATATTAACATACTTTGAAATGATTTATCTAAGTTTGTTAGAGTAGCTGAAGATTTTTGTTGTGTGTGAAAGGCTATCAAATCAACTAAAAGTAAAGCTCCTGCATTATCTAAGAGAGTTACTTTAGAACATTCTAGCTCTATAAAAACCAATGAAGTCTGTTTTAATTTTTTAACAGATGAGTATATTTTGTCTATATTATCCTTAGTTAAAACACCAGATACATGGACAATACAAACATCTGGTGACTTAAAATCTAATTCAATATTTAACATAAGATGGATTATATATAATTAATTATAACAACTTACTTAGACCTTGATACAATCAATCCTGCGGATACTATCAAGATAATTCCTAAAATACCGCTAATACTTGGTAATTGGTCACCTAAAAGCACTCCTAAAAGAATTGAAAAAATAATATTAGTATATGATACTGCACCGACAATTCCTGCTTTTGTTTCACCATAAGCCTTTGTCATAAAGAACTGAGATAAAGTTCCAAGTAACCCAAGTCCAACTATGTAAGCCCAAGTGATACCAGTTGGCATTATAAATTTTGCCAACATAAAATCTAATTCTGATATTTGTATATATTCAGCTAAAACAAAAAGTATAAGTGGTCCTAGAGTTCCAACAGCTGTAAAAGACAAAACAATCGCTCTTGTATCATAATACTTTCTAAGTTCCCTTACTGATGTGTATGCAAGTGCTGCCCCTAGACCTGAAAATATCCCTAAAAAATCATACTTTGTAAAACCTAAAGATGGCTCTGTTATCAGAACAATACCAATAAAACCAATAAAGACGGCTAACCATGCAGATAAAGACAACTTCTCTTTTAAAAAATACCAAGCAAAAATAGCGGTAAAGATTGGTGCAGTTTTGCTAAATGTAACAGCATCCCCTAGTGGAATATTTGCAATATTATAAAAATATGCAAGAAGAGCAATAAAACCCATACTTCCACGAAAAAGAAGTAAAAAAGGTTTTCCACCACTATGAATCATCGGTTTTTTATAAATTGCGTAGCCTATAATAACCACACCAAAGATAGAGCGAAAGAACACAACCTCAAGTGAAGATATACTTTGTGAGGCTAGTTTTGCAAAAGCACCCATAAAAGCAAAGCTAATTGATGCGATTAGCATATACTTAACACCAATATTTATCTTATTATTTTCATTCATTAGTGGAATTATAGCAGTATATTTTGCTATAATTATGCAACTATTTTAAAGGCTTTACTATTATTTTAAACAACTCATCATTTCTTTTTCAATTTCGTGATTTCTGTCGTATGAATAAACCTGCAGATATGGAGATAGCGGTTAAATATTTTGCTTATTTTGGTGGTTATGAAAGGAAACTAGACCTTAACAAAGAACCATTTGAACTTATGCAAGAGCATGTACTTCCAAACTACGGTTATATCCATAAGGCTGTCGTTGATTTAAGTGGTGGAGACAATATGTCTAACACGATTTTAACAGCTATTGCAACTGGAGATGGGCGAGCACATTCAGCTGTTAAGCGCTCTCGCCTTAGTAAGAGTGATGCTTATAGAATCATAGATAACCTTTGTGAAGATGAGATGTTAACTCGTGTAAGTTCGAGTGTAAGCAAAGATAAAAATGATGTAGAGGTATCTGATAAACTATATTTTTCAAGCCCTTTTTTACGCTTTTGGTTTGCATTTATTTCACCTTATTTTAAAGGTATTAAAGCTGGTGAGTATGATGAAGTTAAAGAAAAATTTGATAATTATAAAGATGAATTTATAATTATCATTTTTGAACAATTATGTGAAGAACTTTTAAGACTAAATATTGATGAACGTATAGATTCCATTGGTGAATACTGGGATAATGAAGTGCAGATTCCAATTTTAGCCAAAACTAGGTCTAAAAAAACAATAGTTTGTTCATGTAAATATACAAATGCTAAAGTTAAAAAAAGTGAATTGACAAAACTTCAAACAAATTGTGAGAAGGCAAACATAGATGCTGATGCTTATGTTATATTTTCTAAAAAAGGTTTTTCTTCTGAACTTAAATCTATAAAAGGCGATAACTTACAGCTTTTTACTATAAAAAACTTTAAACAATTATTACAAAGAGAGAAATAAAATATGTTAGACACAAAGCTAGATACTGTTGAAGATTTAGAGGAAGATTTACAAGAAGCACTTAAAAAAATTGATGAGATTGCAGTACAAGTAGCTGAAAAAAAACTCGATGTTTATGATGGTTTTATGATGAGTGAGAAGTACAAAGATGAGATTATAAAAATTGGAAATAAGCTTAAAGAAAAAGGGGTAGATATAACTACTATAACTGAATAATTTTTACATTCATATGTATTTATGTTATAATGAGTTTAAGAATTAAGTTTAGAAGGAGTATGACATGGAAGTTACTCGTTATCTATTTCAACCGACTTCGTCGAGTCCAGTACAAGTGGGCACACCGGATCCAACTGTAAAACAAGAAGCAAAAGCAAAAGAGCAGACTGAACAGCTTGCTAAAGAGACTAATACTACGCTAAAAAAAGCTGAAGAATTTATCAACACTCAGACTAGACCAATAGAACCAAAAGTTGATACAGTAGCTATTACTGAAAAAACTGTTGCGCAAGAACTTAAAGTGGCTGAGACACAAGAGATAGAAAAAACTCAAGAAATAGCGGAAACAGTTGAAGTAACTGAAGTATCTACTGCAAATACTCAAGACACAGATAAACCTCAAAGAAAAAGTATTTGGGATAGAAACAGTGCTAGTTTCAACAGCATAAGAGATAATATTTGGTCAAGAAGATCAAGTCAATCAAATAATATTTGGGCAGGTTCAAGTACCGGAAACTTTAGTAATATTTGGCAAAAAAGCAATGATGACTTTAAACTTCAAGATGACAATAAAATATCAAATGAAGTTACAAATAGATTTGATTTTAGTAGATTTAGTAAAATATTAGATTTTTTCGCTTAGTTTAGGATATTTCTTTAGCATTTTTTCTACTAGTTTGATTTGTGTACTTTAAATTGAGCCCCATGAAAATTAAAGATCTATTTTATGTTTACTAACATTTAATATAATTATAAAAATAATAAAGGTTAGTTATGGGAAATATAATTTTATTTGCAATTGTTGGGGCATTTTTTTACTGGATTTTTAATAGTTATGCAAAATATACAGACTACTCTAAAAAAGCATTTAAAAACTTCTCGGTAAATAAAGAGTCCTTAGAAAAAAGTGACTTAGGTTTATTTGTAGCTCTTGTTGCAAAGGTTGCAAAGGCTGATGGAAAAATTGACAACTTAGAGGCACAACTTATCGGGATAATGTTTGACGATATTTCAGCAGTATTTCCAGAACCTGAAAAAACAAAAAGTATTTTAAAAGAGATATTTAACCAACATAAAGAAAATCTAAACGATACACATACTATAGCTGAAGTATTAGGTCATGCTATTAGAAGAGATAAATCTAAACAACAACAATTTATGGGCTTTTTAATTCAACTAGCTTTTGTTGATGGTAAAATGAGTAAAAGTGAAGAAGATGTACTCTCAATTATTGCACAAGCATTTGAGTTTGACCCAGATACTTACCATGCAATTTTTGACCAATTTGAAAAAATGATGCATAATGTCCAACCAAAAGTAAATATTTCTGATGCGTATAAGCTTTTAGAGGTTAATGAAGATGATGATATGAGTGTTATAAAAAAAGCATATAGAAAACTTATACGTAAATATCATCCAGATATTATTAAATCTCAAGGTAAAAGTGAAGCCTATATGCAAGAAGCTACTGCTAAAACTCAAGAGATTAATCAAGCATATGAGATGATTAAAGATTCAAGAAAATAATATGAAAACTTTATATATAAGTATTTTATTTTTATTTACATCCCTATCAGCTGACAATATGAGTTCATTACTGTTTAATGGAAACTGTATAACTTGTCATAAAGAGTTAAAAACAGAATCTGCACCATCGGTTGTTGACTTTAAAAAAGCATATAAAAATGCCTTTTCAAAAAAAGAAGATTTTGTTGAGTATATGTCAAGATGGGTTGAAAATCCAAATGCAAAAACTTCATTGATGCAAGGTGCTATAAAAAAACATGGACTTATGCCACACTTAGGATTTGATAAAGATATGCTTGAAGATATTTCAAGCTATATCTATGATACTGATTTTCAAAAGCGTGGTGGAAGATATTGGAAAAAATAAAAAAGGAAAATAAAATGACAAAATCAATACTAATGGATAAATATCCCATCTTCTCTTTAGAAATTAAAAAAAGTGACACCGTATATAAAAATGTAGATGAGATAATTTTATATCTAAAAAAATTAGTGGATGCACATTCAGTTGCAAAATATATAGCAATATTTAATCACTATGAGCATACTACAAGTATAGAGGGTCATGAAATCAATTCAGATATAAATGATGCAAAAAATTTAATTTTTTGTTTTGGTAAACAATTACCTACATCTAAGATACTAGCAGTACGCCCTAGAAGTATAGGAGTCAGTGAACTACATGATTCTTTTCATATTGATTTTTTAGAAGTACCAAATACACAATTACAAAAAACAGTTCAAGAATGGGTTGAATCTATTTAAAATCTTTTTCCCAAAAAAACTCTATCCACTCTTTTGCTTCATTTACCCAAAAATCAGGTTTATACACTGATGTAAATTTATAAAAAAGAGTAGCTGTTTTAAACTCAATATCACTATTTTTCAAAGTCAAATCATTCATAATAGCGCGAAGTGTTTCACCACTATCAGCAATATCATCAACAACTAATACTCTTTTTATATCACTTAACTTACACTCTCCAAATATACTAAGCTCATCTCTTTTAGTAGTATTATCATAAAGTTCTGTACGGATACTTTGCACATCACGAATATCTAAACCTTCAGCCATCGCATGAGAAAGTGTTAATCCTCCTCTAGCTATTGCAATAATAACTTCTGGCTTAAAAGCTTTTACTTGTTCATTTAACTTTTTTGTATCGTCTTTAAAATTTTGATAACTATAATATTTCATAATGCAATCTTACTAAAAATTAATTAATAAATATGATTTAAGATTAAAAATGTATAATTTAGTTAAATTTAACTCACAGGATACGAAAAATGATTAAAACTTTTTCATCAGTAGCTATTGCTACATTATTAATTCTTAGCATCTCTGGATGTAATGAAGCTGAACCTAAACCAAGTCAGGAACAAGCTCAACAACAACAAAATGATGATGCTGGGTTTTCTTGTAAGCAAGAAAATGTACTTGCTCCAAAATGGACATGTATTCCAATGGCAGATGATGCTTATGCAGGTGTAGGAATCGCTCAAAAAAGTGCAGCTGGTATGGGTCATATGAGAAGAGTAGCCTTAGCTAATGGTAGAAGTGACTTAGCTCAACAAATAAAATCTCAAGTTAAAGATAAAGTAGAAACTTTCACTCGTACAACTGGTGTTGGCGCAACTGAGAGTGTTGATACTGTAACTACTGCTGTATCAAAACAGATTGCTAAAGTTGACTTAGAGGGTTCTAAAGGTATAAATGTTTGGACTTCACCATCTGGTTCACTTTATATGCTTGTAACAGTTCCAAAATCTTCTACAAATAAACAGATTAAAAACAATATTACGAATAGCTATAACAACGACAATGCCCTATGGCAACAATTCCAATCTAAAAATGCTCTAGAAGAACTTGAAAAAGAGTTTGA
>CAZZAZ010000047.1:0-12044 GCA_964652355.1 uncultured Sulfurimonas sp.
AAGCACTTTCAACTTTAGTTGTAAATAAACTTCGTGGTGTTTTAAATATCTCTGCGGTGAAAGCTCCAGGTTTTGGAGATAGACGTAAAGCTATGCTTCAAGATATCGCAACTTTAACTGGTGGTACTGTTATCGCAGAAGAGACTGGTCATACTCTTGAAGGTGCTACTTTAGAACTTCTTGGTCAAGCTTCTCGTGTAATTATTGACAAAGATAATACTGTTGTAGTTGATGGTTCTGGAGATGAAAAACTAGTTGCTCAAAGAGTAGCTGAAATTAGAACTCAACTAGATGCTACAACTTCAGAATACGATAAAGAAAAACTTCAAGAACGTCTTGCAAAACTTTCTGGTGGTGTAGCAGTTATCAAAGTTGGTGCTGCAACTGAAACTGAGATGAAAGAGAAGAAAGACCGTGTTGATGATGCACTTTCAGCTACTAAAGCTGCTGTTGAAGAGGGTATTGTTATTGGTGGTGGTGCTGCTCTTATTCATGCTGGTGCTAAAGTTTCTTTAGAGCTTGAAGGTGATCAAAAAATTGGTTGTGAGATTATCTTACGTGCTATAAAAGCACCAATCAAACAAATCGCTAAAAATGCTGGTTTTGACACTGGTGTAGTTGTAAATGCAGTTGAAAGTGCTGGTAATACAAACATAGGTTTTAACGCTGCAAATGGTAAATACGTAGATATGTTTGAAGCTGGAATAATAGACCCACTGAAAGTTGGTCGTGTAGCCCTAACAAATGCTACTTCAGTTTCATCTTTATTGCTTACAACTGAAGCTGCAATTTATGAAATTCCAGAAGAGAATCCAGCTCCTGCTGATATGGGTGGTGGAATGCCTCCACAAATGGGTATGCCAGGAATGGGAATGTAAAAAACGGTATTATCCGTTTTTTACAATTAAATATTTAGCTTAGTTAAAATATATGGTATAATCAAGTCACAATTATTTTGGCGTATGGTGCACATGAAAGAATGAAAAAAGTATTAGTTGTTGATGACTCACAAACTATTTTAAAATCTTTAAAATATGAGTTTGATAAACATGAAAATATAGAAGCTATATACGCTAAGAGTTATAAAGAAGCTGAAAAAGTATTGGCAGATGATACACAAAAAATTTATGCTGCTTTATTAGATATAAACCTTCCAGATGCTCCAAATGGAGAAGTTATTTCACTTGCTAACTCATACAATGTCCCCGCTGTTGTTTTAACTGGTACGCTTAGTAAAGAAGTTCGTAAAACAATTCAACAAAAAGATATCATTGCTTATATTCTAAAAGATAATATGTCTAGCGCTAAATTAGCTATAAAATTTATCCAAAGAGTGTTGAAAAATTATGATACTACGGTTATGATAGTTGATGATTCTGTTGTTTATAGAAAAGCTCTTTCTCAAAGTCTTAAAAAGATAAATATTAAAGTTTTAGAAGCATCTGATGGTCTAGAAGCTATTACTATGATAAAAAAAACTAAAGCAAAAATCTCTATTGTGGTAACTGATTATGAGATGCCACATATGAATGGATTAGAATTAACTATTAAAATAAGAGAGACTTACAATAAAGATCAGATGGGAATTATAGCGATTAGTTCTGCTGATGATAAAGATATCATTGCTGATTTTTTAAAATTTGGAGCGAATGATTTTTTAAATAAACCATTTTCTCCATACGAAGTAGTTATGCGGATAAACTCAAATTTAGAACTTTTAGATATTTTTCAAGACTTTTCAGATTTAGCAAATAGAGATTATTTAACTAACTCTTATAATAGAAGGTACTTTTTTGATAGAGGCATTAGGTTGTTTTTAAAGTCAAAAATAAATTCCAATCCATTAACAATTGCAATGTTAGATATAGATAATTTTAAAAAAATTAACGATACCTTTGGTCATGATATAGGTGATATAGCTATCAAAAATATTAAAAAGATTTTAGATAAGTATTTAGATGAAAAAGATTTAGCAGCTAGGTTCGGTGGTGAAGAATATTGTATATTAATCGAAAATAAAAATATTAATGAGGTGAAAATACTTTTTGAAACTATACGTATTGCATTTGAGCATAATGTAATTAAAATAAAGAATGTTGAGATAAAATATACGGTATCAATTGGTATAGCTCATGGAATGCATGATGATTTAGATGATATGGTAAAGTTATCAGATGATGCTCTATACATTGCTAAAGAAAGTGGTAGAAATCAAGTAGTTATTAAGACAGCCGAATAGATGCAAAACCCTTTTGAATCAGGACATATAAAAAACTATGTTCTTTTGTATATTAGTGTAGTTGTTATAATGGTACTGTTTTTTATAGCTAGTACCCTTTTTAATGATGTAAAAGAGATGGATAAAAAAGTTTTTAATACTGAAGTATTAGAAAAAGAAATAACTATAGACCCTAATGTTAAAGAGTTGAAAAAATCAAATAAATTTAAATTATTAGATAAGGCTTATTAACTTTAGTTATATTTCAACTATATTTAGTTGTTCTATTTGAGCATATAAAATCTTCAAAATGGTATTAAAGATGAAAAAATATTTGTTTTACTCTTTAGTTACGATAAAAAGTTGTTCATGTTTAAGACGTTTTAAAATATCCATAACACTTACAAAGTCTTGAAATTTTGATTGTTTATCACTTCTTAAAACTACTGTTTGTTTTTTAGATATTTTAGATAAATTAGCTTCTAATTTTTTAAGTGTCATTTTTTCTTTTTCTAAAAATATTTCACCTTTGGCATTTACATAAATTGTAACTTCTTTTTTAATATCTTCTTTTGTGGCACCTTTTGCAGTAGGTAACTCTACTGGAATTACACCCTGTTTGATAAAAGTGGCTGTAGTTAAAACCATTACCAAAAGAACAAGCATAATATCTATAAAAGGTATTACATTTATTTGATCAAATCTTTTTGGAGCTTTTTTACATTTTGCCATAATTTACTTAGCCTTAATCTCTTGAGCTATATCGTAACGAGTAAGTATTTTTTCAACTTTTCTAAGAGCTATGGTATATGCAACAATAGCTGGCATAGCAACAACAAGTCCCATAGCAGTTGCTTTAAGCGCGAGAGCTAGACCCATCATGATTTTTTTAGCATCAACAGCGCCAACATCACCCATAGAGTAAAAAGTTATCATAATACCAACAACAGTACCAAGAAGTCCAATATACGGAGCATTTGAACCTATCGCAGAGATAGTCCCTAAATTATCTGTTAGATCAATTTCTAAGTTATCTCTGTACTCATAACTATCTACATTGACACTTCCAAAAAACATCATTCTTTCTATGAATAACCAAAGTGTAACTATACTCATAAGTACAAGTACACCCATTACTCCATAGTCTAGTGCTGTTTCTGCATAAGCTAAAAAATTATTTTCCATTTATATGTTCCTTTATATTTTCTTTTTTAAATTTTAGTAGTACTTTTGTTCCAAAATCTGGAGCAGATTCAAATCGAAGTAAAATTTTGTTATTGTCACAAAATCTTTTTACCATAGAAAGACCAATACCAAAACCTTGCATGTTTTTATTGTTTTGATAATATTTGTCAAAAATTTGAACTAATTCAACTTCATCCATACCCCTACCATAATCCTGGATACAAAGTTCATGTTCTTTTAGTGAAATATCTATAATCATACTATTTTCAGAGTATTTTACACCATTATCTATAATATTGTCAATAACTTTTGATAAGCCAATTTTATCATTTAATATGTTTGCTTTTTCATATTTTAGATTAAAAGTAAAATGAGGATAAATTTGTTTTAAAAATTCAACTCTTTGTTGAAGTAGTTCGCTTAGATCAAAAATGCTTTGTATTTCAGAATGACTTTGTTTTTTTATCATATAATCAAGTTCATTATATCTTTGTTGAAGCATATCACATGCTATTTGAATCCTATTTAGTCTTTTCGTATCTTTTTCTTCTAGTATAGATTTCTGTAACATGCTTAAGTTACTTCTAATGGTGCTAAGTGGAAGATTTAGTTCATGTAGAGTCTCATAGGAGAAGCTTTGTAAATTATCTATGTATTCTTGCAGTGGATCTACTGAAAGTTTGGCTATCATTAAACCTGCAATAAATATAAATATAAGTATAAAAAAAGACAAAAGTAAAAGATTTTCTGTTTTTAAAATTACTGTAAAGTAGTAAAAAATTGCTAAAAATATAGTTACAGTAAAAAAATAATATATAAATATGTTTAATCTTTGATTACGAAACAAGTTTATATCCAAATCCTCTTACATTTTCTATCTTCATTTGAGGAAGTTCTTGTTTTATGCGATTTATATATACACGTAAGGCTCCATCACTCCCACCTTGTGCTTTACTCCAAAGTGTGTCTATAATTAGTTCTTTAGGTACAGGGTTATTTATATGTTGCATCAATAGAAGTAGAAGCTGATACTCTTTAATGGATAAATCCAAAACTTCTTCATTATATAAAATTTGTTTATGAATTTCATTGTGACATAATTTGCCTAGACAATCAATACTTTTTGGTTGGGTTCTTGCTAAAAGGGCCTTTATTCTTAAAATTAGTTCGTCATTATCAAAGGGTTTTGTTAAGTAATCATCTCCGCCACTTAAAAAGCTTTTTTTCAACATCTCTTTATCTTTATGTGATGTTAAAAATATAGCTGGTGTTTTATCATCTGAATCTCTCAAGTCTTTTAGAACAGTTATCCCATTAATAAGAGGGACATTAATATCTAATAGATATAAGTTAAAGTTTTGCTCATAGGTTGCATCAATGGCATCTTGACCATTTTTAACATGAGTAACTTCGAAGAACTCTTCATCTAGTAAATCTACAATAGTTTCACCAAAGAGAAGATCATCTTCTAAAAATAGTATTTTACTCAATTGACTCAATTGCCCATGAGATAGCATCTCCTGCATATAAAGGTACTACACCTGCATAGTTTTCTGGTATAACAAAAGTTCTTTTTTCTAAGATAACTTCTTTAAACTCTGGACAAATTCCATAAATATTTTGTGCATTATCACTTACAAATGTTTGAAGATTGTCTAGTTTTTCGTATTGTTCAAAAATTTCACATAAAAGCTGTAGTGCTATTGGAGCGGTGAAAACACCAGCTGCACAACCACAAGATTCTTTTTTACTTTGAGGATGTGGTGCTGAATCTGAACCAAACATAACTTTTGGATGAGCATCAAGAGCTACTGTTAAAAGTGCATCTAAATCTTCAGGACGTTTCGCGATAGGTTTACAAAAGTTATGAGGCATCATCATGCCACCAACTACATCATCAAGAGTTAGAAGTAAGTGGTGGACTGTGATAGTTGCATACAGATTTTCATATTTATCTAGCATAGCTACCGCTTCTTTTGTAGTGATATGTTCCATAATGATTTTAAGGTTTGGAAAGTTAGAAGCTAAAAGTTCATATATACTCATAAACTCAGCCTCTCTATCCATAACAAAACCATCAGTTTCACCATGTACACAAAGTGGAATATTCATCTCACTCATAGCTTCAAGAGTAGGGCGCATCTCCTCTATGTCAAAAGATGAAACACCACCTTCTGAATTTGTAGTTATACCAGCAGGGTAAAGTTTTATAGCTGTTATCTCATCTGCAACACTTTCTAAAAATGCTTTATCATAGTTTTTGTAAAAAAGAGTCATGTATGGTTCAAAGTTGTCGTTAGGTACAGCTGCCATAATTCGCTCTTTATATGCAATAACATCTTCTAAAGTGTTTACCGGTGGAACAAGATTTGGCATAACAATAGCACCAGAGAAACTGTAAGCTGTAAGTGGAGCTACATTTTCTAGCATAACAGCGTCACGAAGATGCAAGTGCATATCTAGTGGCATTAAAAGTGTGTGAGTTTTCATTATATATTTCCTTTAGCTTGTAAAATTAGATTGTTGATTGAGTCTTCATAAAGTTTTGCTTCAATAGATGAAGTTGACTCAAAACGAGTAACTAAAACAGGTGTAGTATTTGATGCACGAACAAGACCCCAACCATTTTCAAAATTTATACGGACACCATCTACATCTATAATATTTTTGATTTTTGGAAAATCTGATGGTGGATTTTGAAGAAGTTTTTTTACTTCATCTATGATTTTAAACTTTTGCTCTTCCGTAGTTTCAACCTTAATCTCTTCTGTAGAGTAAACAGCAGGTAGTTTTTCAAGTTCTGCATCTAAATCAATCCCATCATGCACTAACTCTAACATACGAAGTGTTGCATAAATAGCGTCGTCATAACCAAAGTAGCGATGTTTAAAGAATATATGTCCAGATACTTCACAAGCTAGTTCTGCACCTGTTTCTTTCATTTTTACTTTTAGATTTGAGTGACCAGTTTTGTACATTATAGCCTTGCATCCACGTTTTTCTAGCTCATCATACATAACTTGTGAGCATTTCACTTCACCGATAACAGTTGGCTTATCCATCTTCATACTATATAAAAGAGCCATCATATCGCCCTTAATATTGTTTTTATGAGTAAGAACTGCAATCCGGTCCGCGTCACCATCGTAAGCAAAAGCTATGTCGTTACCGTCTGCTAAAAGTTTTTTAACATCTTGAAGGTTGTGTTCAACTGATGGGTCTGGATGATGATTTGGAAAAGTACCATCTGGTTCAACAAAAAGACCAGTTGTTTTAAGTTCAAGGCGAGAAAATATATCCTCTGTAACTACACCAGCTACACCATTTCCACAATCGTAAGCTATTTTAGTAGGCATCGCTTTTAAGTGAGAGAACTCATTTACTAAATAATCAACATAACGAGATACTGCGTCAATCTCTGTAACTTCTCTTTTTTTTGCTTTTGGAATATCGTCCATCGCTTCACAATCACGACCAAGTGCATAAATATCTTCAGAGAAAAATGGAGCTTTATCTACTGTTATTTTAAAACCGTTGTATTCACTAGGGTTATGTGAACCAGTTATCATAACTGAAGCTGATGGAGTAATCCCGTCCCATTCTTGATAATTTGTAAAGTAGTTTACTGGAGTTGGAACAAGCCCCATACCAAGAACTTTTTTACCACCAGCATTAAGTCCAGCTACCAGATACTCAAAAAGTATTGGGGAATGACTTCTTGCATCATAACCAACTGCTACATATTCGCCAGATATTTTAGAGGCTAATTGATAGCCAATTCTAGTTACACTAGTCTCGTTAAGTTCCTTCTCGTAGATACCTCTGATGTCGTATTCTCTGTAAATGCTCAAAATAATTGCCTCGTGAAATTTAATAGATGTAATTTTACACTAATTTTCTTATGTTATCATTTCTAAAAAATAAATAAAGAGAAAAAATGTCCCAAGTACAAACAATATATCTAAAAGATTACAAAGCGCCTTCGTTTAAAATAAATAGTTGTGATTTAGTTTTTGAATTGTTTGAAGAATATACTACTGTAACTAATATGATGAAAATCACAAAAGAGGATGGTGAAGCTAATAATTTATGTTTGGATACTATTGATTTAGATTTAGTTGAGATATATCTTGATGAAAAAATTATCTCAAATGATAGGTATAAAATAGATGGAGAAGTACTTGAGGTTTTTGATGTTGCAGATAAGTTTAGTGTTATAATAATAAATAAAATATATCCACATAAAAATACTGAACTTGAAGGTTTATATAAATCTGGAGATATTTTTTGTACTCAAAATGAACCAGAAGGATTTAGAAGAATTACACCTTACTTAGACCGTCCAGATGTTATGGCAGTTTTTAAAACAACAGTTATCGCAGATATGCAAACATATCCAACGCTTTTGAGTAACGGTAATAAAGAGAGTAGTTTTAAGCTAGATGATGGTCGTCATGGAGTAACGTGGAATGACCCACATCCAAAACCATCATATCTTTTTGCTCTAGTAGCAGGAGACTTAGGAGTGGTAAAAGATAAATTTGTAACAGCTTCTGGAAAATATGTACTTTTAAATATATTTACCGATAAAGGTAATGAAGATAAATGTCATCATGCAATGCAATCGCTTAAAGACTCTATGAAATGGGATGAAGAAAAGTATGGACGTGAGTATGACTTAGAGCTTTATAATATAGTAGCAGTAGATAGTTTTAACATGGGTGCAATGGAAAACAAGGGTTTAAATATTTTTAATTCTGCTTATGTTTTAGCAGATGAAGATACAGCAACTGATACAAACTTTATGGGTATCCAAAGTGTTATAGCACATGAGTATTTTCATAATTGGACAGGAAATCGTATAACTTGTAGGGATTGGTTTCAACTAACTTTAAAAGAGGGTTTAACAGTATTTCGTGATCAATGTTTTTCAGCAGATATGAACTCTGCTGAGGTTCAACGTATAGAGGATGTAAAGGCTCTTCGTGAACGCCAATTTGTAGAAGATGCATCTCCAACCCGCCACCCAATACAACCAGATTCATATATGTCAATAAATAACTTTTATACATCTACTGTTTATGAAAAGGGTGCTGAAATTATTCGTATGATTCATACCTTAATCGGTGAAAAAAATTATAGAAAAGCAACAGATTTATATTTTGATACTTTTGATGGTCAGGCAGTCCGTACAGATGATTTTTTATGGGCGATGAGTGAAGCATCTGGTGTTGATTTAACTCAGTTTGAAAACTGGTATCACCAATCAGGTACGCCAAAGCTTTTAGTTGGTGAAGAGTATAAAAATGGTAAATATACTTTAAGACTGACGCAATTAGTACCAGACTCTGTTGATGGTAAAAAACAAAAGCCATATATGTATCCTTTAAAAATGGCTTTGTTAGCTCAAGATGGAGTAGAACTTATAGATGAGACATTGAGTATATCTCAAGAGTTTGAAGAGTTTTCTTGGGTGCTTTCACGTAAACCAGTTTTGTCGATAAATCGTGACTTTTCTGCTCCTGTTATTATAGAAACCGAATTTAATGATTACGCTTTTTTGATGAAACATGATGACAACAGTTTTATCCGTTATGAATCAGCACAGTTATTTGCTATTGAAACCATAGAAGATATTATGAGTTCTAATGACATAGATAGTGAATTTGTAGAATCTTTTGGCTATTTATTAGACACAAATTTAGAGTTATCTTTTAAAGCTCATCTTTTAGCGTTACCATCAGTTTCTACTTTGATGCAAAGACAAGCTGTAGTTGATTTTGAGCCAATATATGAAGCAAAAGATATTTTGATAAAGCACTTGGCATCTATTTATAAAGAAAAATTATTATCAATATATGAAAATATGCATGAACCAAGTAATAAAGAACTAGATGCTTTGAGTATGGGTAAAAGGTCTATAAAAAATAGAGTTTTAAGAATATTAGCCTCTTTAGAAAATGAAGATATAATAGAGATCGCTAAAGCCCAATATAAAAACTCAATAACAATGACTGATAGAATTGTAGCCTTAGATATTTTAGAAAATATTTCACAAAAAGATTCTGCACCAGCACTTAAAAACTTTTATGAAAAATATAAAGATGATACTTTAGTTATGAATAAGTACTTTTCTATTATTTCTGCTTCAAGTAGAGAAGGAGTTCTTTCTCGTGTAATAGAGCTTCAAGATGATGAGGTGTATGATGAAAAAGTACCAAATCTAGTTCGTTCTTTAATTGGTGTTTTTGCAAGAAACTATAAATATTTTCATGCAAAAGATGGTTCTGGATATAAATTTGTTGTAGATAAAATTTTACAAATTGATCAAATAAATCCACAAATGGCATCTGGATTATCTGGCGCATTTAAAATATATGAAAAACTGAATATAACGAATAAAAACTTCATGAAAAAGGAGCTTGAACGTGTCATTTCTACACAATCAATTTCCAAAAATGTTTATGAAATAATTTCTAAAATATTAAAAAAATAAGATAAAAAAGTATATATTTTTATGGATACACCTATTTTAGGGTTCACTTAACAAAGATATAATGATTTTATATAATAATTATTTTTAAACTTATACTTATATTTGCTATTATTTAGGTATTATAGCTATAAAGTTTTTTTGACTTAAATAAGAGGAAATATATATGGCAAGATTAGTTGTTCTTGGTGGTGGAGTTGCAGGTCATACGACTGCTACATTCGCTGCAAAATGGTTAGGTAATGGGCATGAAGTAGTAGTAGTTACTCCAAATGCAAAATGGAACTGGATTCCATCTAATATCTGGGTTGGTGTTGGTGCTATGAGTAAGGAACAAGTTACTTTTGACTTAGCTCCTGTTTATGCTAAAGGTGGAATTAATTATAAACAAGCGAAAGCTGTTTCTATTAATCCTGAAGGAAATGAGTCTTCTTCGAAGCCTTTTGTTTCAATAGAATATACACTAGAAGGTAAAGCTGGTGAAGTAGAAAATCTAGAGTATGATTACTTAGTAAATGCTACTGGTCCAAAACTTAACTTCGGTGCTACACCAGGTTTAGGTGAAGGTTCTCAGTTAGGTGAGCATACTGTTTCTGTTTGTACAGCAGATCATGCAGTTCACGCTTCTCATGAGTTACAAAAATGTATTGAAAAAATGAAAAATGGCGAACGTCAAACATTTTTAATCGGTACAGGTCATGGTATGTGTACATGTCAAGGTGCTGCATTTGAGTATATCTTTAATATTGAGCATGAACTAAACAAAGCTGGTGTTCGTAACATGGCTGATATGCAATGGATTTCAAACGAAGCTTTCTTAGGTGACTTCGGTATGGGTTCATTACATATGTCTGCTATGGGTTATGTTGTAAACTCTAAAGTATTTACTGAGTCTTTATTTACAGAACGTGATATTAAGTGGACTATTGGTGCACATGTAAATAAAGTTGAAGCTGGTAAAGCTTCTTATGAGCTACTTGATGGAACTATGGGTGAGCAAGAATTTGATTTTGCTATGCTTATCCCACCATTTGCTGGTGTTGGAATTAAAGCTTTTGGTAAAGATGGTTCAGATATTACTGATACTGTATTTGCTCCAAATGGTTTTATGAAAGTTGATGCTAACTACGGTGCTGGTGCATATGAAAATTGGAAAGCAAGTGATTGGCCTTCTACTTATCAAAATCCAACTTATAGCAATTTATTTGCTGCTGGTATTGCTTTTGCACCACCACATCCAATTTCTAAACCAAGAACTACTCCAAACGGAACTCCAATTACGCCAACTCCTCCAAGAACTGGTATGCCTTCAGGTATTATTGGTAAAGCAGTAGCTCACTCTGTTTGTGATTTAATCACTAAAGGTGAAAATGCAACTCTACATCGTGCATCTATGGCTGATATGGGTGCTGCTTGTGTAGCTTCTACTGGTAAAGGTTTCACTGATGGAACTGCTGCTGCTATGACTGTTTACCCAGTTGTACCAGACTTTGATAAGTACCCAGGTACTGGTCGTGATACAGATTACACTTTTGGTGAAATCGGTCTTGCAGGTCACTGGATTAAGCATGTGCTTCATCACTTATTTATATGGAAAGCTAAACTTAAGTTTGGTTGGACATTAATCCCTGAATAACAATAAAAAAGGAAAATTATTATGGCAGTTAAAGAAAGCGAAACAGTATTTGAATTAGAAGGTCAAAACTTCAACTCAATGGTACCAGGAAAAACAGCTAAGAAATTACGTACTTGTCTTATTTGGCAATTTATCAGATTTGTAGCTATTAACATCAAAATGGTTGTTGTAGTTAGTAAATCTCACTAATTTATATTATAACTATTTAAAAGGTCTAAGATTCTCTTAGACCTTTCTTTTAAACTCTCTCTTTAAACCACAAGGTAAATTATGATAAAAGATATTAGTCAATATCCACAAGCTACAAGCCCACAAACGGCAGCTCCTGTTAGAAAAATAGATGAAGAAATATTAACAATTGTACAAAATTTAAAAGATACTATAGACGCGAATTCACTAGATGCTTTAAGTGCTTACCAAATAGGTAGTCCATACAGTATTATAGTAATAAAGCAAGATGATGGTAGTTTTTTAGAGTTGTTAAATCCTTTATTGGTATCTATGAGTGGTGA
>CAZZAZ010000048.1:0-11988 GCA_964652355.1 uncultured Sulfurimonas sp.
TGAGTATGCTTATGATCGTCCTTTTCTTTGGGGTTCAAAAAGAACTGGTCCAGACCTTATGCGCGTAGGTAACTACCGTACGACTGACTGGCACGAAAATCATATGAAAGATCCAGCTTCTGTAGTTCCAGGTTCAATTATGCCTGCTTATAGATGGATGTTTGAAAATACTGCTGATATTGATACTGCTTATGCAGAACAATTAACTGTTGCACAATTTTTCTCAGTACCTTATAACAAACCAGTACCTATGAAAGATGGTACTACTACAGTTGTAAAGATGGGTGAAAGTATGGCTGCTGCCAATGCATTAGCATTAGAAGAAGCAAAAGCTATCGCAGCGGATATGAAAGATCAAGATGTAAAAGATAAAGTTGCGAATGGTGAAATTCCTGAAATTGTAGCTTTAATTGCATACTTAAATAGTCTAAAATAGAGGTTTAAAGTGGATATTGCACAATTTCAAGCTTATGGATATTTTGTACTTGTAACTATTTTAGTTATTGGTCTTTATGCTTATATATATCATTTATACAAGTATAAAAAAGATTCAGATGGTGTAGATTATGAAGAGTATAGCAATATGGCACTAAAAGATGATATAGATGATGCTCCGGTAGCATCTATATCAGATGACAAGGTACCCTCTAGGGGTGAAAAGATAAATAGGAGAGATATATGAATAAGCTTTATCTTTGGGGAATTATCGTTACTGTAGCTATGCTTGGTTTTACTTACGTTTCTGTAGGTATGTCTGAGGGTGGTCTTAATGGTGATATCGTCAATAAACTAGCAATTGCAGGTGCAGTAGCTCTTGTAATAATTACAGTATTCGTTGTAATCAAGTATGTTCGTCAAATGCAAACTGACACTGCATCTGGTGAATTGGCAGAAGAAAATTGGGATGGTATAGGTGAATACACAAATGAATTACCAAAAGGCTGGGCAATTATGTTCTTGCTTACTATGGTATGGGGTATGTGGTATTTTCTAGTTGGTTATCCAGTAAATGGATATTCTCAAATTGGTGAATATAATGAAGACTCAGCAGCTCATAATGCTAAATTTGAAGCAGAATATAAAAATATTACTGGCGATAGATTAGTTGAGATGGGGGAGAGTGTTTTCTTAGCAGAATGTAAAGTATGTCACGGTATTAATGCTGATGGTATTGATGGTAAGGCAGCTAACTTAAATGTTAGAATAGATGAAAAAAGCGTTAAGCATGTTGTAGAAAATGGTTCAAATAATCAACTTATGGGTATGGAAATGCCTATGCCTGATCGTAATGGACTTTTCAATGCTACAACCGGTGCATTAATTACTGATGCAGAGATTGAAAAAGTATCTGCATATGTAGCTAATGGTATGACAGGTAATGGTGCTGATGTATTTGCTGGAACTTGTTCTTCATGTCATGGACCTGATGGAAAAGGTATGGAGTTTGTTGCTCCAGATCTTAAATCATTTTCACCTGCACTTGTTAATAATATTTTAGCATATGGTAAAAAAGGTTCTATCGGTCAGATGCCAGCATTTAATAGACTTAATGCTAAGCAAAAAGAAGCTGTTGGTGCATACATCAATAGTTTAAGTAACTAAGGAGTTTGGTATGAATGAAAACAGAAGTATCTTTTCTCTTGATGGTATAACAGGTATGTTAATTGCAACTGTATTACTACTAAGTATCCTTGCTGGTTTAACAGTATGGGGTATGGGTGTACAAAATGCAAATATGACTAACTATTATGATATTAAAGATGAGCAATCAATTAGAATGTATGGTTCTAAAGCTGAAGATCACATAGTAAATGTAGGGAGTAAATAATGGAAAAAATTATTGCTTGGGGCCTTGTACTAATGGCGGCATATACAGTTTTTGCGGTTTTAACACCAAATCACCTTTATATTGGTTAGGAAATTTTATTGAAATTTTTATTTAGAGGGCTTTATGCCCTCTCTCTTACACTTATTTTTTACACAAATTTATCGGCAGAATATTTATATAAAGATGAAGTTATTTTTAATCCAGCATTTCAAGAACAAGTTGAAATATTAGGATCTGAACTACATCAAAAAACAGGCATTTCGTTAAAACTTTTGATGCTTAAAGAGTTACCAGAGGGTAAAAATATAGTTGAGTATGAAAAAGAGCTTATTGCATACTTTTCTGAGCCAACGATTTTTTTAACTTTCTCAGAGATGAATCATCAGGTTGATATTTTAGCAAACGATCCATCTTTATATAAATATTTCGATAAAAAACAAGTACTTAGTCCAATATCTTCACCTGTTCAAGCTTTTGCAATCGGCTTACTTAATCTAGACTTTTCAGAGATGAGTAGTGGAGGTACAATTTTGCCACTACTTGCTCAAAAAGCTAAAAAAGGTGAAGTACTTGGAAAGTATAGTGGTTCAATGTTCAATGGTTACGCAGATATTGCAGAACAAATTGCAGACTCTAAGGGTGTTGTATTAGAAAATGCTGTTGGAAATGCAAATAAAACTTCTATACTAATTGTAAAAGTAATTTTTTATGGCTTTGTAATCTATGGTTTAATACTATACATAAAAAGAAAAATCTTCTACTTAAAGGCAAAACGTGAGCAAAAGTAACGGTAAAATTTGGCCTTATGCAATAGGGCTTTCAATATTTTTAGTTTTTATAGCTGCAATTGCTACTGTAATTATTGCAAATAAACTACCAGTTGAAGATAGTGATACATATATGATGGGTTATCATGAAGCTGATGCAAAAGCAAATGATTTAATTCAAGCAAATATAGATTTTAATAAAAAATATGATGTTAAGTTTATCCAAAATGGTTTAGATGTAAAATCTTCAACTATCCAGTATTTGATTAGTGACAAAAAATTTAATCCTGTAAATAATGCAGAGATTATGATTGTTGTAACAAGACCAAATAAACATAAGTTTGACCAAAAATTAAGTAAACCAGAAATTAAGAATGGTGTATATACTTTCTCAAATGTCACTCTTGCTAAAGAGGGTAGATGGGATATTATGGCTAAAATTAAAATAGACGATGTTCAAAGATTTTTCAATATAAAAGCTGACACTCGTGCTAAAGAGGCTTATGAATATTAAGCTTGTCTAGGTAAAATACACCTATGCAAGATTCTCTTAACGAAACTACAATTATTTTACCATCTGCTCGTGCAATACGGGCAGAACAATTAAGCATAAAAGACTCAACACTTTTCCTCCCAAATCATATAACTATGAGTGAGTTTATCTCAAAACTATGCATTGTAAAAAACTATAAAACTATTGATAATGATTCAAGGGTATTACTTCTTCTTGAGGCTAGTGATTTTGAAAACTTTTTAACGCTAAAGATTGAGAGAAACTTTTTTACTTTTACAAAAAATAGCTCATATATTTTTAAGTTTTATGAAGAACTTTCAGCTGAGTTGTATGATATATCAACTTTAGATACCTCCGACATTTATGGTGAATTTGAAGAGCATATTTCGATACTTCAAGAGCTGTATAAAAGATATGAAAGTTTATGTAATGAAAAAAATATTTTAGATAAGATTTTTTTACCAAAGTTGTATGAGTTTAATGAAAACTACGCTTTATCTCATAAGAAGATACAACTACATTTAGATGGATTTTTAACTAACTTTGAGTTTGAGTTACTTTTAAAGTTTTGTGAGTTTGGTGAAGTAGAGATAGTTTTTAATACCTCTGCATATAATTTAAAAATGCAAGGTAAGTTTTTAGAGCTTGGGTTTGAACTTGAGAAAGATTACGAATATACCTTATCGCTGAATGCAAGAGAGATACTCTCACAAACTAAATCTATAAACACTACAAATATATCTTGTGAATCTTTTTCAGAATCATTACTGCAAGTTGCATATGTTCAAAAAAGTATTTATGATTTTATACAAAAAGGATATAAGAGTGAAAATATAGCTGTGATACTTCCAGATGAAAAGATGGCACAAATGCTTATGAGTTTTGATGAAAAATCTAACTTCAATTTTGCAATGGGTAGCTCGTTTACTAAAACAAAAATATATGAAAAACTAAACTCAACTTGTAAAATGATAGAGCTGGACTCTAAAGAGAATGAAGCTCGACTTGATAGAGTTGGAGATGATTTATATATGACTTTGTTTAAAATTTATTATAAAAAGAGTGAAGAAGTAGATATATTAAAGTTTTTAAACTCATATAAAGAGCTCTTTAGTAATAAAACAGAAGTTAAGATATTTAGCGAAGAGCTATACAACTTTAAATATATCCTGCCATATATGAAAGATATGAGTGTTAAATCACTTTTAAATGTCTTTTTACAAAGAATTGCTTCTCGTACCTTAGATGATGTGCGTGGTGGTAAAATAACTGTTATGGGAGTGCTAGAAACAAGAAGTGTTCACTTTGACGCAGTTGTTATAGTTGACTTCTCTGACTCCCATGTCCCAAAAAGAAGTGATAAAGATATGTTTTTAAATACAGCCATAAGAGAGATGGCAAATCTTCCAACAATGAGTGACAGAGAAAATTTACAAAAGCACTACTATAAGATGTTGATTAAAAGGTGTAAGGAGGTAGCTATATCTTATGTGTCATCACGAGATAGTTCTGAGTCTAGGTTTTTAAAACAACTTGGGATTAAAGCTAAAAATATTTATAATGAGAGTGATTACGCAAACATAATTTTTTCTAAAAAAGAAAAAGTTCTGAAAAAACAAGAAGATATAGTTTTGCCTTACAGTTTCAAAAATGTAAAGCTATCCGCTACAAAGTTAAAAACATATCTAAGCTGTAAACGAAAATACTATTATAAATATATACAAAAAATATACTCTCATGAGATACCTAAAGATATGCCACCTGAGTATAAAATAGGGCTTGATGTTCACGATGCATTAAAAGAGTTGTATAGTAAAAAAGTCTCTTATGATAATGTAGAACTTTTGAGAAAAGATTTATATATAGAATTAGATAGGGCTACTGGTAAAAGTGAATTTGAACACTACCAAATAGAGCTACAAAAAAGAAATTTAGTAAAGTTTTGTGATTTAGAAGTTCAACGGTTTGAACAAGGTTGGAGAGTTCATAGAGTTGAAGAAAACTTGGAGTGTAGATTTTATGGTATGACTTTGAGTGGTCAAGTAGATAGAATTGATAAACGAGATAATGAGATATTTGTACTTGATTATAAGACAGGAAAGTATCCACTATATAGCGAAAAAACTTTGGATGAAGCGACTGATTTTCAACTAGAATTTTACTATCTTTTAGCATCTGGATTTGGAAATGTTACTGGCTGTGCTTACTATGACCTAAAAGAATCAAAAATAGTTCAAGAGGTTTTTTTAGAAGAAAAATTAGCACGACTTCAATCAATAGTAAAAGACATCTTAAATATCCAAGATATAAATTTTGAATTGTGTGAAGATGAGAAAAATTGTAAGTATTGTGAGTTTAAGATTATGTGTGGGCGTGAATAATGAGTAAATTTATAAATAACTTAGCCTACGAAGCAAGTGCTGGAAGTGGAAAAACTTTTATGCTTGTTGTTCGTTACTTATCGCTTCTTTTTCAAGGTGCATCGCCTACAAAAATTTTAGCACTTACTTTTACCAACAAAGCAGCATCTGAGATGAGTGAGAGGATTATACTTACTCTTGAGGAATTAGAATCTCGTGGAGAACTTTATGAAATAAGTTCCGTTACAGGAATATCAGAAGATGAACTATTAGCTAAGCGTAAAGAGATTTTAGATGAGTTTTTAAACTCTCATACTAAGATAATGACGATAGATAGTTTTTTTACTCAGATTTTGCGTAAATTTTCTTTGTATGCCTCTTTGATGCCAGATTTTTCTACATTTTCTTCTCAACATGAACTTAAACTTCTTACTCAATTTTTAAAAGAGGTAAATAGAGCTGGGCAAAAAGAGACACTTATAACTTTGTCTTTGCAGTCCAAGAAGAGATTGGGCGATATTTTCTCTTTATTAGATGATTTTTATATAAAAGCAGTTGAGCTAAAAGATATAAATTTTGTAAAACAAGATTACTTTGTATTTGAAGATATAGCTATGCAAAATTTGGACTCTCTTAAAAGTATTGTAGATAACTGTAAAGATGCATCTTCAACTGTTAAAAAAGCAGTAATAGCTGAGAGTTTTGATGAGCTTAATGCAAAGTCATGGCTTGGTAGAGAGTCGCTTGATTATCGTACTTTTTCTAAATGTTTTACTCCAGAGATGGATGGATACTTGCGCAACATTCAAGAGGCTGTTAAAAATCAAAACCGTGCACGCGAGCAAAACTTTTTTCACTCTTTAAAACAGTTAGTAGATATCTATGCAAGAAGTAAAAAAGCTCTTTATATCGATGATAGTGAACTTTCATTTTCAGATGTAACCTCACTTGTTTATGAGGTATTAAATCTTATAGACGACAGTGAGTTTTTATACTTTAGACTAGATTCACAGATAGAGCATATGCTTTTAGATGAGTTTCAGGATACCTCCATACTTCAGTATGAGATTTTAAAGCCATTAATCTCTGAGATAACTTCAGGCTCTGGAATATTTGAAAATGGAAGTTTCTTTTTTGTTGGAGATGTGAAGCAGTCTATTTATAGGTTTCGTGGTGGGGTATCCTCTTTGTTTGGAGTGGTGAAAGAGCAAAACAATACCCATGTGGAAAAACTGCTTACAAATTATCGCTCTCAAAAAGAGGTAGTTGAGTTTGTAAATCGCGCTTTTGATGGAAAAATTATCAATTATTCAGCACAATTTGTTAGAGATGAAGCTAAGGGTGGATTCGTTGAAGTTGTGCAAAATGATGAACTTTTAGATGAGGTTGGTGAAAAGGTAAAACTGTTACTACAAAATGGGGCAAATATAAATGAGATAGCTATTCTATGCGCTACAAATGGCGATGGTGAAGTGATAAAACAAAACCTGAATGAACAGAGTATTGAGGTTGTAACGGAAACAACTACAAAACTTATAAATCAAAAATCGGTGAAAGCTATACTAGAGTATTTAAAATTTCAGTACTTTGGTGAAGTGATATATAAACACAACTTTTTTGCTTTAATCTCTCAAGATCTAAGGGAGTTAAAAAAGATAGATTTTAATGATGTAAAACTTTTAGATGTGGTGAAAAATCTGATTCAAGAGTTTGGTTTATTTGAAAATGATTTTAATATAGTTAGATTTTTAGATGCTATTTCTAAGTTTAAAGATGTAGAGAGTTTGTTGTTTGAGTATGAGCGTTTAGATATTTCAGCCTCAGCTTCGGAGTTAAATGGTGTTAGGGTTTTAACAGTCCATAAGTCTAAAGGTTTAGAGTATGAGCATGTTATAGTTATGGACAGACTTAAAAAAGCACCACCTGCAAGGGACGCAATAATCTATGAGTATGATGGGATAAACTTAGAAAATATATATCTTAGGATAAAAGGTCGTGATGCAATAGATACTCAATATGCAAATGCTTTGGCAAAAGAGAAAGAGTTAGTAAGAGAAGATAGCTTAAATGCTTTATATGTTGCTTTTACCCGTGCTAGAGATAATCTGTTTATCATTAAAAAACCAAAAGACTCAATGTTTGATATTTTAGACTTAGAACTCTGTGTAAATGGTGTGTTGGTTTGTGAAAATAAACAAGACAACTCTACTAAAGAGGAGTTTAAATCTTTAAAGTACCAAGCACTTTGTTATGGTGTTCAAAATAATATACTAGAACTTGAAAAACAAAACGAAGATGATTTAAAATCTATAAACTTTGGTCTCTCTATGCACTATATGTTAGAGATGTTTGGAGAGTTTAAAAAAGACAACTTGTCTAACGCTAAAGATATGATGCTTAACAAATATGGCTCTGTTCTAGAAGATGGTGAAGTAGAAGATATTTCAAAAAGAGTGTTGAGACTTATAGAAGATGAAAAGTTTATAACACTAAGTTCTGGAGAAGTATATAGGGAAAAAGCTCTAAGATATAAAAATAATCTCCGTTATATTGATTTATTGGTGAAATGTGAAGATGGCTCTTGGAATGTACTTGATTATAAAAGCTCTATGGCTTATGGGGATAAACATCTAAAGCAAGTTCGCTACTATGTTCAAGCTATCAAAGAGATAACGAAAGCTGAAGTTAATGGGTATATTTGTTATTTGTTAGAAAATAAAGTAAAAATAGTAAAAACTTAACATATATGTAACACTATTTTTTTATAATTCCTAAATTTATAATTATGGGGATTAGGGATGATAAAAAAAGCAATATTGCTAGCAGTTACAGCATGTGCACTTTTAGCAGAATCAAGTGTAGTTGAATTAAATCCAATTAGTGTTACAGCTACTGGTATAGAAGAGAGTGTTCTTGAACAACCATTAAGTGTAGCTACTAAAGGAAAAGAGGAAGTTAAACTAGATCAAGTAATTTTTCAAAAAGATCTTTTAAACTCTTTAGCTGGTGTAAGAATAGAACAAACAGGTTCAGTTATAGGTCATACTACTGCTATTCGTATGCCTCGTTCTACAAGTTCATATTATCTGTTTATGCAAGATGGTATACCAGTTCAATCTTCCGGTTTTTTTAATCACAATGGTTTGGCATATACAACTTTTCAAACTGCTACTTCAGTTGAGGTGCTAAAAGGTGCTGGAACTGCTTTATATGGTTCAGATGCAGTTGCTGCGACAATCAATGTTAAATCTTTGACGCGACCTGCAAAAGAGCAAGAGATTATCATTAAGGGTATGGGTGGTAGTGATGGGTATGGCTCAGGATCTGTAGAGATGAGTGATACTATCGATGAAGATAGTGCCTATCGAGCAAACGTAAGTTATATGCATAACAGTGGCTGGCGTGATCATACTCAAGCAAATAGGTTTGAGGCAAATCTTCGTTATGATCAAACTATAAACTCTAATAATGATTTAAAAATTATGTTTAATACAAGTGTAACAGATGCAGAACAAGCCGATAGTTTTAATGATTATGAAAATATTAAAAATGGTTCAACAGCAGCTAGTGATGATCCAAATTATTTCACAGCATTAGAGCAAACTGATGTAAGACGCCAGTTTGATTATGCTCGTATAAGCGCAGAGTGGACAAACTACTCGTATAATGATTTGGAAATATCTTTTACTCCTTATGTTCGTTACAATAGAAACAGATATATTGCAACTTGGGAGTCAAACTTACCTAGTAATGATAATGAACTAAATACTATTGGTTTACTTCAAAGAAATACTTATGATGCATCTTGGGGTAAATTTATAGTTGGTTTTGATGCAGAATATACACAATCTTCGCTAGAGTATAATCAAGACTTTGATGTAACGACTACTGGCTGGGGAGCAAAAACTTATACAGAGGGTCCACTATATAATTATGATGTTGATTATTTAGCAGTAGCTCCATATATGCATGTTGAGTATGATTTAACAAAAAAGATGATGTTAAGTGCTGGTCTTCGTTATGATTATAACTATTACGATTATACAAATAATCTAGCTGGAGATTCTACTGATGATTCAGGTACATATTTTCGTCCAGCTGACAGAACTGATAGCTTCTCACACTTAAGTCCAAAACTTTCACTATCTTATCAGCCAAGCGAAGATATGAATCTTTATGTTAGATATGCAAATGGTTTTCGTATACCACAAGCTACTCGTTTATACTCTGTAAAAGCTGGATATGAAAATATTAATATTGATCCTGAAACTTCAGATACTTATGAGATTGGAGTTAAAAAATATTTCTCAGGTAAGACATATGTTGAGTTAACTGCTTATTATATGACAATAGATGACACAATTACTAGAGATAATGATACTGGTGGGTATAGAAATGGTGGAAGTACTATTCACAAAGGTATAGAGTTAACAACCCAAGCTCAAATGACAAAAGATTGGGCAGCTAGGTTAGCATACTCTTACTCAAAACATGAGTTTGATAATGATGCTAGTTATGGGGACAATGAGATGCAACAAGCTCCAAATAATATGGCAAACGCTCGTTTAATTTATACACCAACTTATGTTGCAGGTTTAAGAGTTATGGCTGAGTATCAGTATGTTGGTTCTTGGTATTTAGATGATACAGAGAGTGAAAAATATGAGGGTTATGATATTGGTAATTTAAAAGCTGATTATACTTACAGTAAAAATATCAGAATATTTGCAAAAGTTAATAATATTACAGATGAGCGTTATGCAGTAAGTGCTAGATATGCTTACAGAAAACATGACTATACTCCAGGTGATCCAAGACAGTTTTATGCAGGACTTGAGTATAGATGGTAAAACTTTTTAAACTTCATAAGTTTTTTGGTCTAAGTACTGGTCTAGTGCTTTTAGTATTAGGTATTACAGGTTTCTTTATAGACCATAAGCAATGGGATTTTTTATATACAACTACATTTAAAAATGTACCTAACCCTACATTTACAGAAGATAAGAAACTTTTTGAAGCATATTTAGTAGATCCTGATGATACTGATCATATTATTATTGGTGGGAAGCGTGGAATATTTGAAACATTAGATGAGGGTGATACATATACAAAAATGTCAAATCTTCAATGTCTTGCTATAAAACAAGATGAGAGTGCAATATATGCTGCTACATCAGATGGTATATATATACTAGAAGGTAAGAAGTGGATCCCTTATGCGCTTCAAGGTAGTTATACGAATGCACTAGCTATCTCACATAAGTATATAGTTACAAGTGTAGATAAACATAATTTAGTTGTAATAAATAGAGAAGATACCTCAATAGTTAGTGATACTATAGTTAAGATAGACTCTTCAAAATTAAAAGATGATATAAAACTAAATAGATTCGTTAGAGATTTACACTTTGGTCGTGGACTTTTTGATGGAGATATCTCTTTGCTTTTAAATGATTTTAGTGCAATTATTTTAAGTTTTTTAGCTATAAGTGGTTATTTTATATGGTACTATATTCATAGAAAAAAGAAAGCCAAAGTTAGTAGAAAACTAATCAGGTGGCATGCAAATAGTTTAGCAGTATTCGCGTTGATACCTTTAGTAATATTGGTAATTACTGGAATATTTTTAGACCATTCGGGTGGATTTAAAAAATTTATGAGCAGTACTACCGTTCCAAATACTATATTACCTCCCGTTTATTCATCGTTAAAGCACGATATATGGTCGATTGACTTTGATGGTACCACGTATCGTATAGGAAATAGATATGGTGTATATAAGAGTTTAGATTTAAAAAATTGGGAACAGGAAAGTAAAGGTTTTGCCTTTCGTATGGTACGTGTTGAAGACGTACTGTATGTAAGTGGAATGGGCTCAGCAAATCGTGTATATGATGGAAAGTGGAAGTATTTAAGAGGTGCTCCATTTATGTTTCGTGATGTATATAACTATGATGACGAGATTAAATTTTTCACTTTTCGTAACTATGAAGGTAGCATGCCAGAGTTTGAAGATGCAACACTTTACTCTACCTTACTTACTATTCATGGTGGAGTGTTTTTTGCACCTTGGTGGAAATGGATAAATGATTTTGTTTCAATTGGACTTTTAATACTTGGAATAAGTGGTACAATTCGCTGGTTTCATAAAAAAAGACTAAAAGCTTAAATAAACCTAAATTTAAGCTTCACGTAAGTAAAAATAGCTATACTTCCACCACTAAATTACTAAAGAAAGGTTCTCAATGAAATTTACTAAAATTGCAACTGCAGAACAAATTGATCAAAAATGGATTTTGATTGATGCTGAAGGTAAGACTTTTGGTCGTATGATGACTGAAGTGGCAACACTTCTTCGTGGTAAGAGAAAAGTTTGCTGGACTCCAAATATTGACTGTGGTGACTATGTAGTTATCATCAATGCTTCTAAGGCTCGTTTTAACGGTCTTGGTAAAATAGCTAACAAAGAATATTTTTCTCACTCAGGTTACTTCGGTTCAACTAAAAGTGTTAAAATGA
>CAZZAZ010000049.1:0-11919 GCA_964652355.1 uncultured Sulfurimonas sp.
TATATCTGATGGTATAACTTTAACTTTTGATGATTTTTCCATAACTGCATAATCAATAGAATCTTCAGCAATATTCATCATATCATCTTCTTTAATTCTAATCACTTTATGATTTATATCTCCATCTTTGTTTGCATTATTTAATGCTTTTAGAGAGCTTTCATAAATATCTGGTGAATACTTTTTTAGCTCCTCTAAAAATGTCCCTGCTTTAAAACAAAACATACCACTGTTCCAGTAATAGTTTCCAGCTTTTAAATAAGATGTAGCAGTCTCAAAATCTGGTTTTTCATGAAAAGCTTTTACATCAATACCATCAGCTTCAATATATCCAAAACCAGTTTCAGCAAATGTTGGTTTTATACCAAAAGTCACAAGGTAATCATCTTGAGCTAAAGCCTTTGCTTCATCTACTACTTTTTTATAAGATTCTTCATCTTTAATCAAATGATCACTTGGAGTTACTAAAACTATCTCGTCTTTATCTAAATGAAGACAAGCTAAAGCAATAGCTGGTGCAGTATTTCGCCCTATGGGTTCTAGTAGGTATTCATTTCTTGTTCTATTTAACTCAGCTAACTGGTCTAGGGCTAAAAAATACTGATCAATATTTGATATGATAAATTTTCCATTACAAATTTTAGAGTTTCTCTCAACTGTTAGTTGGAACAGTGACTTTTCATCAAAAAGTTTTACAAACTGTTTAGGCATAAGTGCACGGCTAATTGGCCAAAGTCTTGTACCACTTCCACCACATAAAATCATATTTGTCATTGTTTGACATCCCTTATGTTATTTATGATTTTATTGTATCGTTTATGTGCTTTTAATATCCTTACCTGTGCCTAAAAGAATAGATATCCACTTCGTGCTTTCATCTGAATCTAAAATAATTTTGATCATTATTGTTAAAGGAATTGATAGTAACATTCCAACCATTCCAAGTAACCAACCCCAAAAAATCAAAGATAAAAATACTACTAAAGTTGAAAGCCCTAAACCTTTCCCCATAACTTTTGGCTCTATGATAGAACCGATAATCACATTTATAGCTACATAAATCATGGCTACTATAAATGATGAAAATAGACCAAACTGAATAAGTGTTAAAAGAACGGCTGGGACTGCTGCAATAATTGAGCCTATGTTTGGTATAAAATTTAAACCAAAGGCTACAATGGCCCAAAGAAGTGGATAATCAGTACCAACTATACTTAATGTAACAAACACAATAAAACCAGTTAAAAGAGAGATTAAAGATTTTAAAACCATATACTCTTTGATTTGAGTTAAAATACTATCTAAGTGTTTTGAAAGATTTGAATTTGAACCAATTGAGATAATTTTTTGAGAAAAATTTGTTGATTCTAAAAGCATAAAGATAGCTGTAAGCAAGATAACAAAACTATTTGTTATAATATTTCCCATACTTTGAACTATTGTACTTGAAAAATTTATAATTTGTTTTGAGTTTATGATTTGAGACAACTCTTTTTGCGGGATTTCTATCTCATATTTTAAAGCCAACTCCGTTACTTTATCAAAACTACTAGATAATTGTTGCTCATAAAATGGAAGTTTTGAAGTAAAGTCATTTACCGAACTACCAAGTAGTTTTCCCACTGTAATAATTGCCATAAGTAATAAGGAGATTACTAAGATTAATGATATAAAACTTGGTAATCCCTTTTTATTAAAGTAATTATATGATGGAGAAATGATTATTGCTAAAAATAAAGCTAATAAAAATGGTACTATTATTTCTGAAGCACTTTTTATCCCAGCTAATACAATTACAATACTAGCCATTACCAAAAAATAGTAGCCTATGTTTGTTTTATTCATCATTTTAGCCTAATTTTGAATTTGTTTTTTATTTGTTAATTGCTGTAGATAATTTGAGATATTTATAAGCGAAAAAGTTACTAAAAATATCATAAGACCTGGGAAGAAACTAACCCACCAAGCAATCTCTACAACATCTTTTCCACCAGATAAGATTGTACCCCAACTCATTTGTGGTGCTACAATTCCAAGTCCTAAAAAACTAAGTCCTGACTCTGCTAAAATCGCCCCACCAACTCCGAAAGTAAAACTCACAAAATATATAGGTGCTAAGATAGGTGCATAATATTTAAAAAGTATTTTAATTTTTGAAGTATTTGCTATATTTAATATCTTGATATATGGTTCATGTGTGATTTTAAAACTTTCACTTCTAATAAGTCTAGCGGTTGTCATCCAACCTGTAATAGATATGATAACAATAAGAACCCATGCAGAAGCATTTACATAAGAAACAAGGGCTAAAAGTAAAAAGAAAGTTGGAAAAGTTAAAAATAGATCCACTAATATGATAAAACCTTTATCAAAACCTCCACGAAAATATCCAGCCATAGAACCTAAAACAAGTCCAATAACAGAAGCTATAAAAGCAGAACCAACACCAATGATTAGCGAAATTTGCCCACCATCCATAAGTCTTGCTAAAATATCTCTACCTAACCTATCTGTCCCTAATAAATTACTAAAAGAAGGTTTTAAAAGAATTGAAGATGCATCTAAGGTGTAAGCATCAAGCGAGTAAAAATAAGGTCCCAAAAAAGAGAAAGAAAAAACAAAAATTAAGATAAATATACTAAATTTTGGCATATTTACCTTACTGTTTCATCCCAAGAAGAGTTTGCATCATCTGATCAACTGTAGTAATAATTTTTGAAGCAGCTCCATAAGAGGTTTGATACCTAATTAAGTTTGTTAGCTCTTCATCAATACTCACTTTTGATACTGATGAATATTCTAACTCAACTGCATTATATCTAGCAGTAATTGTTTGATTATTTAAAATTGCTTCATTTGTTTGGATACCAACATCAGTTGCAATTACATCATACATACCATAAACAGTTGTATTGAAATTTGAATTTCCAGCATCAAACTCATACTTTTCAAATTGCTGCTGTACCATATTTAAAGCTACAAGATTATCTCCAGAAGCGGGAGATTTACCTGCTGAAATAGCTGTTGCATTTGTTTTATATTCTGACTTCAAGCTAATATTTTTAGCATTATCACCATCAAAAAATCTACTTAACCCTAATGCTCCTGCAAAATTTGAACCAGAATCATACTCTAAAGTACTTAACTTATCTTCTATAGCAAATGTATATCCTTGAGAAGCTTTTAGAGTATCCATATCTAACTCTAATGCAGTATCTCCACTAGCGTAAGTTGCCCAGTTAAAGTTAATATAATCATCTATATCATTGTTTGCATTCCCGTCATCATTATCATCTCCACTCGCTTCAATTTGACCTTGAATAGAGTTAGAAGAGGGGACACCTGTCATAACTGTAGCTATATTTATATCTATAGTTCTTCTTGCTACTAAGCTGCCATTCACATCATACACTACTAAATCAAAACCACCCTCTTTTACATTAAGAGAAGAGTTTACAAGTGAATTTGTTGGGTTTAAATCAAGTGTATTTGATTCCATTTTTTTAGTTGATGTAGCAGCATAAAGATTATTTGTAGATTCTATAAGACCTTTAGCAAAAGCATCCATCTGTGAAACTACATTTTGAAGAGTTCCATCGACTAAAGCTGTAGTGTTATTTCTATCGATTTTTGTACCACGGAGATCCAAAATAGATCCTATTTTACCACCCCTTATATTTTCACCCATCTCAAGAAGTACACCATCTTGTCTCTCATAAGATATTTCGTAAAAACCGCTAGGGTTATTTTCATTACTAACCTTTAATGGGTGAAAACTCTTACCATCAACTATAGCAAAACCTCCAACACTTACAGTATAACTTCCAGTAACAGTGTTTGATGAACTATCTATTTTAATATTTGAAGATAAGTTTCCAACCGTAACCTCTGCGCCTACAAGTCTAGCTAAACTTCTCTCTATTACATTTCTTCTATCACGCAAATCATTTGCTGTATATCCACCACCTGATTCTGCTATGTCTATTGAACTATTTATATCTGATAACTCTTTTGCTAAATTATTTACTTCATTTACATTTACTGCTAATTGATCATTAATTTGCGATTGTAAAGCAAGTATTTGATTTTGAGAATACTTAATACCATTTGCTAAACTTTCTGTTTGTTTAGCCAAAGCTAGTTTTATAGAGTCATTATCAGGGTTGTCAGCAAAAGTTTGCCACATATTGTAGTACTCTTTTAAATCAGCTTTTATTCCAACTTCATCTATTTCTGGGAAATATGTAGATAACTCTTCTAAGGTTGTTTGAGAAAAATTCGCATATTCACTCTCAGAAGAAACATCTCTGTATCTATCGTAAACAAAATTATCAAAAACTCTTTGGATATCTTGTATCTCAGTACCATTGCCAACATTACCAGGACCTGTATATAAAGGAACAGCAGCAGCTTGAACTACTCTTTGTCTTGTATAACCTTCACTCTCAGCATTTGTAATATTTTGACTGGTTGTACTTACCCCAGCTTGGGCTGCATTTAAACCACTATATCCGATACTTAAAGAGTTGAAAATTGAAGGCATGACTAAACTCTCACTTCCAAAAAAGATGGGTTTTTTGATGCTACTTTTGTATAACCCTGCATCTCTGTCGGAACTAATCTTTCTAAAAATGTGTTATATAAATTACTAACAGTCAATACAAATTTTGCATAAGATTTATTTACATCACGCAAATTTGATAATTCAACTTTTAAATCATCCAAAAGTTTATGTTGTAGTTCGTCTAAAAGTTGAGGGAGGTCTTTGTCTGGATTTGAAGTCATTAAAGAAGAGATTTCATGATCTATCATCGCTTTTTTTTGCTCAAAACTTTTTAGTTTCTCTTCTTTAATAGATAATCTCTCAAATTGAGGATCATTTTTGGCTAATTTTATATCTTCGATATCTAAATTTGTTATATTTATTAAGTCCCTTAAATCATTTAAAGCACCTTCAAGATGATACGTAAGCATAATTAACCCCTGTTGTTTAAAAAATTACAATAACTCCTCTGCTATCTTTTCAGATAGAGCTTGTAAATTTACTTTATATTCACCAGATGCAAGAGCTTCTTTAATCTGGTCTACCTTACTTAAGTCCCCTTGTTTAGAGACATTTACACCTGCATTTTTGTCTGCTTGTTTTACTTCGCCGTTGTTTTTGGCGAGAGTTGTAGAAACAGCAGCACTATTTACTTGTGAAATCATAATTTGTCCTTTTTGAGCCATATTTATTTATTATACAGCTAAATCGACAAAAAACAAAATAACTTAAGCTTTTTCACTCAAATAATCATATAACATTTGAGAAAATCCAAAACCTCCTGCACTAGCTTTAGATAACTCATCTCTATACATTGATTTGTATATTTTGTCACCTGGATCATTTTGCTGTGAAAAAAGATTTTTTTCATCTTTCATAGCATTATCCATCATCATTTTTATAATCACTGATTCAAAGGCATCTGTTTGTTCTCTTAAAGTTGCATCTTCAGCTTTTGGATCAATCTTTGGAATAGTATGTTGTTGCGACATAGCTAACGCTTGAATGCCCAATGTATTTATATTACTCATATCATTCTCCTTATATAATGTCTAAATCAGCTGAGATACTACCCGCTGTTTTCATCGCCTCTAAAATAGAGATAATATCTTTTGGCGTAGCACCAAGCTTTTGCAAAGATCTAACTAAATTTGCAACCGTTGTTGTCCCATTTTTAGTATAAATCTCATTTTCATTTAAACCGATAACTAAATCTTCATCTAATGCTAAAGAACCAGCAGGTTTACTTGGTGTAGATTGTTCTTTAATCTTTATAGTAATATCACCGTGTGTCATAACTATAGGTTTAATCTCTATACCAACTCCAGCAATTATAGTTCCTGTTCTCTCATTTATAACAATTTTATTTTTAGGAACATAATTTAAATCTACTTCTTGTACCTCAGCTAAAAATTCTATCATACTTTTGTTTTTTGGTCTTTTCAACTTTATAGTACGTGGATCCATTGCTACTGCTACTTGAGTATTATAAAACGAGTTTACAGCTTTTTGAACTGCTACAGAATTTTTAAAATTTGCTTCTTTTAAAGATAATGTTACATACTCTTTATGATATAGATCAATCAAAATTTCTCTCTCAACTACACCACCATCAAATACTAAACCAGTAGTTGGATGTGATTCGCTTCCTGCACCACGTGAGTTTCTACCACCAATACTTACAGCACCTTGAGCTAAAGCGTAGATCTTTCCATCTACCCCTTTTAAAGGTGTCATAAGAAGTGTACCACCCTCTAATGACTTTGCATCACCTAAAGATGATACTGTTACTTTAAACTTATCACCCTGTCTTGAAAATGCACTTAAGTTTGCGGTAACAACAACTGCTGCAACATTTTTAGACTTTATCGCACTTGGTGCCATGTCAATATTCATAGCTTTTAGCATGTTTGATATAGATTGAAGAGTAAACTGAGATGTAGTACCATCCCCTGTTTTTTTAAGACCGACAACAAGAGAGTAACCTATAAGTTGATTATCTCTCACACCAACAACATTAGCAATATCATTGATTTTTGTAGCAAAGAGGTTTGATAATAAAAATAAAAAAATAAGTATAAGTTTCATAACAATCCTTGTGTTATGAAATAAATAGCAAGATTTATTCCAAAAGAGAGTTAAATAAAATAAGTAAGAGTTGTATTTCCAAATTTTTTAGATTTTTTAAGTTTAAATGAACCTAGAGTATCTGGAATCTCCAGCCCTGTCATATGTTCTATGATAATTAACTCCACATTTTGTTTTGGTAATGAAGAGATTAAATTCATAGTTTTATCATAAATATCTTCCATACCTTCACGGATACTAAAAGGTGGATCTACATAAAAATAAGCTGTTTCATTATTTAAACTTTTAACAACTGCATTTATATTGCTAAAACTATCCCCTGCAAAGACTTGACAAGAGGTTGGATCTGTTTGAGATATGTTTGATTTTAAAACTTTTAAAGCATCAGAATCTTTCTCCATAAACTTAATACTTTTAGCACCACGACTTAACGCTTCTAGACCGATAGAACCACTACCTGAAAACACTTCTACAAAGTTTGCATCCACTATATCAAACTGAAGAGTGTTAAAAAAAGATTCTAAGACTATTGACTTAGAACTTCTTGTAGTTACCTTGGAAGGAAGTTTTAAAACCTTACCTTTAAATTTTCCAGATATAATTTTTTTTGTAAGGGGTTTACTTTTCATAAAATGCTTTTACCGCTTTTAAAATATTTGCTTGATATTCTTTAGTTAAAGAGTCTATACGTTTTTCTAAAATTTCAAAATTCATAGGTTCTTGTTCTAAAATTTCTTCATGCAACATCTCTTTTCCTACACTTTTATATCTATTTTCTAAAGCTAAAATAAGTTGTGATTTAGAAAAGGGTTTTACTAAGTCAGCATCGCTAGAACTAGATACATAAAAACATTTTGGATTTTCTAAACATGGTTCATCTCGTAGGACAATATCACACTGTTTACTTGAACTTAAATGCTCACCCAAAAAAAGTTCTAATGATTTTTGCATCAATGGTGATTTACACTCAACTGCTACTTTCAAGACTGATCCCTATAAATAATATGTGATACTATAGCGTAAATCTTCATCTAAATCCATAATATTGTTTAGCATCCATTCTAGATACCCTCTATCTATCATAGAGATCTCTTCTATATACCGTCCGCTATATTTTCCAAACTCAAACTTTTGCATTAGTACATTTTGTGAACTTAATTCTATCATCTTTTCATGAGAGGCAAAATCTAATAGATAGGCATAAAGAAGTTTTAAAAGTTTTGCATCACTAAGTGCATTATGTGCCCTAGTATTTTCATCTTCTTGTTTGTAAAGTTTTAACTCATATCTTAAAAACTGTAGTGAAAATATTTCACATTCTGGGACTAGATGCTTAGTTACTCTTAGTGTATCTATCAAGGTACCTTTAAAGTTAAAACCTGATTTGCTTAACATCTGTAAATCAAACTTTACGTTATGTCCTATTATTGTTGTATCTTGAGAGTTATTTTTTTGTAAGTAGTTATAGCTTTTTGTATCTAGAAGTTTAGCTTTATCTTTGATCATCTCATTTGTTATATGATTAATACTTGAGGCTAATGGTGGTATCTTTTTACCATCATTTACCAACTCATATATCTCTTTATCTTCTGATATAACAGCTATGGAACAGATTTTATCTTGAGTCTCTAAACCAGTTGTCTCTGTATCTAAAAATATTGTCATTATTTATATATAGATAACATACTGTTATAGTGTTCTAGAGTCATAAAGCTTTTCTCAAATCTAAAGCGTATAATAAATTCTACAATTTTATCTTTTAACTCTACCTCTACATTTTCAACTTTCCCGTAGTACGCGAGAGAAGTATTTTTACTTTTTACACTAGCTTCTTTATCATAAGATATTGCTAACACTTGAAGATATTTTCCCTCTTTTATTTCACCTAAATTTTCTGCTAAAAGTGATGCACCAGATAAGTTAATAGCTTTAAAGTTAAAAAGTTCAGAAAACTCTCCTACTTTTTCAGTAAAGTTCAATTCATTGAACAGAAGTTCTAGCTGTTTTAGATTATCTTTTCTTGCTGTTTCATAAGAGGATATTTTATTTGTTAAATCTTTTAATCTATCAAGAGCTGAACTCATCGTTTTCCTTTATTTATAAAATTATATCAAAACTAAGATATAATACTAAAATTAATAAACAATACTCTCACACAAAGATAAAAATTGGACTACTTACAAATAAACAGAGTAAAATCTCTAAATGGTAATATAAAAATCTCTGGTGCTAAAAATGCTTCTCTACCTTTAATAGCTATGACTATTTTAGCTAAAAATAATGTAAGTATAAAAAATCTACCACATGTTGCAGATATAAATACACTTTTAAAACTTTTGTCTAATCTTGGTGCTACTTTTGAACGCCAAGAACATATAACTACAGTAAATACATCTACACTTAATGACACAAAAGCAACTTATGATATAGTAAAAACCATGCGAGCATCTATCTTAGTTCTTGGTCCAATACTTGCACGTTTTGGTCATTGTGAAGTCTCTCTCCCTGGTGGTTGTGCCATAGGTCAGCGCCCAGTAGATTTACACTTAAAAGCTCTAGAGCAGATGGGTGCAAAGATAGATATAGAATCTGGTTACATTCATGCTACTGCACCAGATGGACTAAAAGGTTGTGATATTATTTTTGATAAAATCACAGTAACTGGGACTGCAAACATTGTAATGGCTGCAGCCCTAGCAAGTGGAAACACTACCATAACAAATGCAGCACGTGAACCAGAAGTAGTTCAACTTTGTGAAGTTTTAAATGACTCTGGAGTTCAAATAGATGGTATAGGTACAGCTATCTTAACCATACATGGAACTAACGGTAAACTTGTAAACATCAACGAATTTTCTGTAATTCCAGACAGAATAGAAGCAGGAACTTACCTATGTGCAGGAGCTATGACAAAATCAGAACTAACATTAACGGATGTAAACCCTTCTCACTTAGGTTCAGTTTTAGCAAAACTTGAAGAGATGGGTTCTACATTTACAATAGATGGAGATAAGATAACTATACATCCATCAGAGGTTATAAAACCAGTAAAGATTGTAACTCAAGAGTACCCTGCCTTTCCTACAGATATGCAAGCACAGTTTCTAGCCCTTGCTACTCAAGCAGATGGAACATCTATAATAGAAGAGAGACTTTTTGAAAATCGTTTTATGCATGTAAGTGAACTTCAACGTATGGGTGCTGATATATCTTTAAATGGTAGTGTAGCTACAATAAACGGTGGGACTAAACTAAGTGGGACTGATGTAATGGCAACTGATCTTAGAGCATCTTCTGCTTTAGTTATAGCTGGTCTTATAGCTGATGGTACTACTGATGTTCACCGTATTTACCATCTTGACCGTGGTTATGACTCGCTTGAGACTAAGTTGCAAAATGTTGGGGCGGATATTAAGAGGTTGAAAGAATAGTTTATTTTATAAACTATTTTTCAAATATTATCATTTCATAAACAGAACGTTTTGTAACAAGTGCTTTATCTGGTGAAACAGAGTGTGCATTTTTTGACTTTTGTACCTCATGTCTAAGTTGTGCTATCTCTTGTTCCATACTATCTACATTCTCTTTCAGTCTAAGTATTATATCTACGCCTGCTAAGTTTACTCCAAGTTCACGAGTAAGTCTAAGTATGAGTTTTATTTTATCAACATCTCTGTTTGAGTACATTCTTATACGGCCATTTGAACGAGATGGACAGATAAGATTTTCACGCTCATACTGTCTAAGTGTTTGAGGGTGAATATCTAAAACTTTTGCAACATAACTGATAAGATAGATTGGTTCATCATACTCATGTATCATTAGCTAACTCCTTACTCTTTAGGAAGTTTGTCTTTTAGTATCTCTACTAAATCTTCATCTAACTCTTCAACTTTTGGTAAAACAATATTTGCTTCTAAGTAAAGATTACCACGCGTTTTAGTTTTTCTGTTCATTGCTCCCATCTCTTTTACACGAAATCTTTGTCCGTTTTTAGTGTTTTGTGGAACTTTTAGTTTTATCTCTTTTTCTAAAGTTTGTATAGCTATCTTCGCGCCAAAAAGTGCTGCATATAAAGGTACATCAAAAGTTTTGATTAGGTCATCATCTTCTCTAATGTATTCAGGGTTTGGAGCTACTGTAATTTTAAGAAACAAATCACCTGCACGTCCACCTTGAGCATGTCCTTTACCTTTAACACGCATCTTTTCACCACTTTTCACACCAGCAGGGATCTTTATATCAAATCTTTCACCATTTACACTAACAGAGTGAGAACCACCAAGAATAGCTACAGAGAAAGGTATAGTAACTTTTGTTTCTATATCTAAGTTTGGTTGCTGTGCTTGAGCACCACCAAATGGATTACCTCCACCAAAGCCTCCGCCACCAAAGGGGTTACCTCCACCACCACCGCCAGAAAACATCTGTCTTAAAATTTCATCTAAATCAGATTGTCCTCCACTTGAGTGTGAACGTGAGAAGTCATGAAAGTTTTGTCCACCAAACATAGAATCACCATGCATATCGTACTGTTGTTTTTTTGTTTTATCGCTTAGTATTTCATAAGCTGAGTTAATCTCTTTAAACTTATCTTCTGCTGATTCTTCTTTATTTACATCTGGGTGGTATTTACGAGCTAGTTTTCTATACGCTTTTTTTATCTCTGCTTCAGAGGCGTTATCGTTTATTTCTAATGTTTCATATAATGATTTTGCCATTTTTCTTTCCTAATTATTTGTTTAAATTTATTTATTTAATGTAAGTGTGATTATATCATAAGAGTTGAGTGTATGTCAATCAAGGTTTGTGATATTTTTATTGGTTTTTTTGATTTTTGTTTGGTAAATTTCTTTTCTTAGTAATTCTCATACTTTTTTACTCCGCAAAGAAAGAAAGCGGTAACGCTTTTGATACATTAATTTCACTATGTGAAATATTTCGCTAAGCGAAATCAATAAAATAAATATGTTACATTTTTATCTTTCACTAACTCTTGCAGAGCTTTCATATATTTAAAATTTTGCGTGAAGAAAACTCAACTGTTTGAACGAAGTGAGTTTTGAGTTTTTAGTAAGATTTTAAATATATGAAAGTTTACCCAGCAATGCTGGGCTCGAAACTGTTAGTGCGCTTTTTTGCGTACTTTTTTTGCAAGAAAAAAAAGTATGAGAACGACTAATGAAGAAAATGACGAACTTCAGAAAAGTACAATGACATCCCAAACTCATTTGCAGCATCTATAATCTCTTCATCACGAATACTTCCACCAGGCTCAATAACATTTT
>CAZZAZ010000050.1:0-11866 GCA_964652355.1 uncultured Sulfurimonas sp.
ATCCAATAAAACCAGTTGCAAAGAAAACTGATTTACGAGCCTCTTTAGCATCACTAACTGTAAAAAATCTCATAAGGATATGTGGAAGACCAGCAGTACCAAACATAAGAGCAACGGCTAAAGATATGGCGCTAACAGGATCACTAACCAATCCACCTGGACTCATAACTTCAATACCCTTCATATCAACAGCGTGCGCAAAAAGTGAACCAAAAGAGAAATCATAGTGAGCCATTACAGCTATAGCCATAAATGTAGCACCAGAGAGTAGTAAAAATGCCTTAATAATTTGTACCCACGTAGTAGCAAGCATACCACCAAATGTTACATATAAAATCATAAGCACACCAACTAAAACAACTGCTATCTCATAATCAAGACCAAATAAAAGTTGGATAAGCTTACCAGCACCAACCATTTGAGCGATAAGATAAAGAATAACAGTCGCAATAGAACCAGCCGCTGCAAGTGAACGGATAGGAGTTTGACGAAGTCTATATGAAGCAACATCAGCAAATGTGTATTTACCTAAGTTTCTTAAAGGTTCCGCAATAAGAAAAAGTATAATTGGCCAACCAACTAAAAAACCGATAGAGTAAATAAGTCCATCGTAACCTTTTAAATAAACTAAACCAGATATACCAAGAAAAGAAGCAGCTGACATATAGTCACCTGCTATTGCCATACCATTTTGAAGACCTGTGATTCCACCACCAGCTGTATAGAAATCTTTTGCCGACTTAGTACGCTTTGCAGCCCAGTAGGTAATACCTAATGTACCAGAAACAAAGATAAGAAACATAATAATAGCAGACATATTTAAGTCTTGTTTTACTATCTCTCCGTCAATAGTCCCAGATGCAAAAACTGCAATCGAACCTAAAATTAAAAATGCAAATATTCTATTCATCTTAATTTACTCCCATATCTTTTTTGATTTTATTTGTTAAATCATCAAACTCTGTGTTTGCACGTCTTGTGTACATACCAGTTAAAATGAAAGCAAAAACGATGATTACCATACCTATTGGGATACCAATAGTTGTAACAGTATCACTATTTAAAGGCACAGCAAGAGCTGATGGATTAAATGCGATAGTTAAGATAAATGTAAAATACACAACTAACATAGCGATTGACATTTTAATAGCATATCCACTTCTAGTTTTCACTAGTTTTTGATAATCTGGATTTGCCTTAATTTTTTCTACGAGTTCTTTATTCATAATAAATTTTCCTTTTTAGAAGTTATAGTTAACTATAAATCTGTACTCATTCCAACCTGTGTTTCCAGAACCTGCATCAGCAAATTTTCTTGGAAAATTTCCACGAAAACGAAGTTGAAGATTTTTTACAGCTGCTGGATAATATTTAATATCAAAACCAGGCTCATAAGCTGTTCTTGCTATTCCATAACCAGAATTTTCATCCATATCAAAAGAAGCATAATACAGTGCTGTGGAAAGGTTTACACCTTGTTCTTTAAAAGAGTATGCACCAACTACTTTAGTAGCATTTGTTCCAGCTAAGAACATATGACGAGTTACCATACCTTGAGTATATGCTGGCATACCACCCCATGTAGTAATAATTGCATTTTGGTAAGTTTCACCAGCATCATTATCTGTTGTTTGAGAGTAAGCCAAATAAGCCATAAAACCTTTATATTTAGCTCCAATTTTTGCAGCCCAGTAAAAAGAGTCTATTTCACCATTTCCACCAAGAGCATCCCCTATGATCTGATCACCAACATCATCTTCTTTAATGAACTGTGCAGCTGCAAAAGGTTTTATTGTATCACTAAATAAACAGTTCCATTTAAAGTTTACATCACCATAAATAGTGTTCATTACATCATCAGCATAGTAATCATATAAACGAAGTTTTAAATTATCAATACCTTTATATTCTATCGACGCTACTGTTACACCGTTACTTTTTTCTCCAAAAGCATATGAACCCATATTTTCAAATTTACCACTATCTACTGGATCTGAATTTACAGCTGAGTAACCTGATGTAGCTGCTAAAAGACCAGCCCCATATACACGACCAAATGTACCTTGTGCAAATTTAGTTACATGAGCTATACTTATTGTTGTATCAGCTAAGTCTGTATTTGTAAGCATATATGCTTCAAATAAGTTTGGTAACATTCGGGCATCATCAGCACCCATCATAGGTGAAGAGTACTTAACACGACCACCTTTAAAACCGGTATTTTCGTATTTATACTCAACAAAAGCTTCCCCAAGCATTGTATATGATTCATTATTATTACCAAGAAGAGTCATATCATTTTGAGTAAAATCATTTTTTGGAGAGTTTAGTAAAAAACCATTAGTAGTATAAAAAGCAGTACCGAACTTTAAACCTTTATAATCATCTGTTACAAACTTCAAATAACCACCAATAGCTTGTGCATTTCTATGATCATTTTTTCCAGCAGAGCCTTGATACTCTCTATCTACATAGAAGGCTCTTATTTGTCCACTTACCTTACCATCTTTAAACATTGATTCTAAATCATCAGCTGCATTCACTCCAGTTGATAACAACCCAAATGTTATTGCACTTAGTGCTATATACTTTTTCATTTTTATCCCTTATTTGAAATCTACACTATAATCCTAAAATAAGAAAATAGCATGAACATAGCAATAAGAAAAAAGTAGTATAAAATTTTAATTTATTTTAAAGTTGTGTGGATTTGTAGCATTATTATATTTTGTCTATCATGTAGCCCATACCACGAACATTAACAATGATATCTTCTTTTAGTATTTTTTTAAGTCTATTAATCTCTGTACGAATAGTAGCATTATCAATTATCTGTTCATCCCAAACATATATACGGAACTGTTCAAAATCAACTATGCGACCACGGTTACGAGCTAATATATCTATAATTTGAGATTGTTTTTTAGAAAGAACTTGTACTTCACCACAAAACAATAAAGATGAGTGTTCTTGGTCATAACTATAGTTTTTTGATATTTTAAGATGGACTGTTGGTGCATCGTTTGATAGTTTTATTTTGTCTATTTTAAGTGATAACTCTTTTAGATGAAATGGCTTTTTTAAGTAATCATAACAACCCAAATCATAAGCACGAGAAATATCTTCAATATCCACTAAGGCACTTATATATATAGTTGCTACATGGATTTTTAGTTTGTGAATAGATTCTAAAAAGGTAAGACCATCCATACCTGGGACATTTATATCTAAAATCAACAAATCATAAGAGTTATTTTGTATAGCTTCATAAGCTTTTAAACCATCAAAGAAAGTCTCTGTTTGGTGTCCATCAGATTCAAGGTATTCGCAAATAGACTCATTTAACATTACCTCATCTTCAAGTAAAAGTATCTTCATTTTAATTTCCCATCATTTTAAACTTATAAGAAAAACTTGTTTTTTCACTATCAGAAGATACAATAACTTCTACATTTTCTTCATCACATATACTCTTAACAAGTTCAAGTCCAAGTCCAAAACCACTTTGAGAATCTTGTTCTCTATAAAAGCTATCAAAAATCTTAGATACATCCCTAATAGCTTTAGATTTAGAACTTATCAAAAGTTCTAATTTCGCTCCAACTTGCTTTAGTGAGACATTAACTATCTCATCTGCTAGAGTATATTTTATAGCATTGGTTATAGTATTATCTACTATTCTTTGAAGTTTTGTTTCATTGAAGTATATATGAAAATCTTCAGATTCGCTAATATACTTAAACTTTACACGAGAAAGTTCAGCTACCTCTGTAAAAAAATCCAACCTACTTGTTATGTAGTTGTCAATATTTATAACAGTTTTTGGATACTCAACTTGATCTTTTTTTACCAAATAGCTTAAATCATCATAGATACTAAATATATTTTTTACAGCAGCTTCTATCTTAGATAGTTGTCTATCTTTTGGATGTTTTAAGACATAAAGTTCTATTGATGTTAATATAACTGAAAGTGGAGTATTTGTTTCATGTACAGTATATCTTAAAAACTCTTTTTGAGATTTTAGTAACTCTTGTGAAAATATTTTCTCTTTTTCTAAATTTTCATTTATCAATTGTAAATCTTTAGTTTTTTTCTCTACCCTATCTTCTAACCCAAGATTTAACTCTATAAGTGAATTTTTTTGTTCATTAATTTTACTTACCATCTCATTTGCAAAACCAATCATTACTTTAAAGTCTTTAAAAAATATTTTCTTTGGGTCTATTACTTTGTCATCATGAGCAGCCTCTTCAAAGAAGTCTAAAAATGTTTGAGTGTCTCGCTGAAGTAATCTATTGAAAATGTTGTTAAGACCTAAAAATATTCCAAAAAGTATGAAAGATAGAGTTACAATCACTAAAACAATTTTAATAAAAAGAGCTTTTAATGTGCTTTGTTTTTGAACTAAAAGTTCAGAAGTAGAGTATGTACCATTATGAACTAATACACTTTGCTCAAAAGCTGACTCATAATCTTCATACATCTCTTCAACTAAAAGACCTACAAAAATCATAGTAAAGATAAATATAACAAGGATTGTATAAATATTTGCTTGTTTTATTGTTATATTTTTAAAAAGTGATTTTATTTTCATAAAGCAATTATACATTAATAAACTTTTAACTATAATTGCGAAATTATTTACTATAAAAGGAAGATTATGTTTGGAAGAACACAATTAAAAGACTACGAAATTTCAGCAGAAGAATCACTAAAACAACAATATGCAAAAGTATCAACTGGTAAAGGTGATATCTGGATTAAACTTTTTCCAGAAGAAGCTCCAAATACAGTAGCAAACTTTGCACACTTAGGAAATAGCGGTTTTTATGATAACCTAACTTTCCACCGTGTAATACCTGGGTTTATGGCTCAAGGTGGTTGTCCAGATGGAACTGGTGCAGGCGGTCCTGACTGGGCTATCGAGTGTGAAACAGCTTCTAACACTTCACTTCACCGTCGTGGAACTCTTTCTATGGCTCACGCAGGACCAAATACTGGTGGAAGCCAATTTTTCATCACATTTGCAGCAACTCCTCACTTAGATGGTGTTCACACTGTTTTTGGTGCAATCGAAGAAGATGATGAAGATAGCTTTGCTGTTCTTGATGCAATACAAGGTGAAGACGCTATTAACTCTATCTCCGTTGTAGAGTCTAAATAATACACATGAAGAGAACTCAATGCTAGTGCATATTTGTTGTAGCGTTGATTCTCACTTCTTTTTAGAAAAACTTCAAGCCGATTTTCCTGATGAAAAATTAATAGGCTTTTTTTACGACCCAAATATTCATCCATATTCAGAATACCAACTTAGACTTTTAGATGTACAACGCTCATGCAAAAAACTTGGCATTGATTTAATAGAAGGCGAGTATGACTATGAAAACTGGCTTGAGGCTGTTCGTGGTTTAGAAAAAGAACCTGAAAAAGGTGCTCGTTGTGAAGTATGTTTTGATAAACGCTTTATTGAAAGTGCTAAAAAAGCTCTCTCTCTCGGTGAAGACAAAATCACAACTACGCTACTTGTAAGCCCTTTAAAATCTCAAGAACAACTCAAACGAGTAGGCGATGATTTTCATGCTAAACATGGTGTTGAGTTTATTGCAGTTGATTATCGTGCAGGTGGAGGTTCGCAAGACCAAAGTCGTGTAACAAAAGAGGAACAACTATACCGTCAGGATTATTGTGGTTGTATTTTTGGTCTAACCATGCAAAGAGAACAACAAGAAAAACTAATGGATGAGATGTTTTCACCAATCTCACAACAAATTTTACCTGCATCAATAGAAGAAAGACTTAAGATATATAGATATAGGAACCTACTTGAAGATGAAGGCAAAAAATATAAAATTTTAAAACAAAAGTTTCTAAATTATAGACAGTTTAACTTTAAACTTTTAAAAGGAAAAACACAAGTTATTCCAGCTTACGCACTTTCATATTCGACACTTCCAAGACAACGTGCACAAGGAAAAATTGAGCATGAGATAGATGGTATTTTTTATTTTAATCGTGAAGAAATAAAATTTATAACTCTAAAATATTTTAATAAACTTGGAAACTTTAACTTTAAATCTATCAATGAAATTATATTTAATGCACCAACATTTCAAAAAGAATTAAAAATCAGAGAACACCTAAACAACACTAGCTACAACCTTTCACCAATAATCGTCGTAAAAGAGATTATAGAATCAAAATTAAATATTTTTCTTGATGCTAAAACTTATGAAGATACTAAAGAAGAACTAATCAAACTCTAAACATTTTTTCGCTAAAATATCCAAAATTATTATACAAGGCTTTCACATTATGATTATGGATGTTATGGAAATTCAAAAAATTATACCACACCGTTACCCTTTTTTACTGCTAGATCGTGTAACAGATTTAGTTGCAAAAGAATCAATCATCGGTTTTAAAAATGTAACAATTGGCGATAACATTTTTCAAGGACACTTTCCAGGCCACCCAATCTATCCAGGAGTAATGATACTTGAAGGTATGGCTCAAGCTGGTGGTATTTTGGCATTTAAAAGCATGGGTGATATGACAGAGGAAGAAGCTGCAAACAAAGTTGTTTACTTCATGAGCATTGACAAAGCAAAGTTTCGCCAACCGGTAAAACCAGGAGATAAACTGGAATATCGCATAACTGTAATCAAAAACAAAGGGTCTATCTGGATGCTTAAAGGTGAAGCTTATGTTGATGACAAAATGGTATCAGAAGCTGAACTTAAAGCTATGATAGTTGATAAATAAGGTCTAATTTTGAGTACTATATCTCCTCACGCAATTATCGAAGATGGCGCTGTTATTGGCGACAATGTAACAATCGCTCCTTTTTGCTTTATCTCATCACAATCTATTATCGGTGATGGAACTATAATCGATCAGAACTCTTGTATTTACGGTAAAACAACTATTGGAAAAAATAACCATATTTTTTCACACTCAGTTTTAGGTTCTATTCCACAAGACTTAAAGTTTAATGGTGAAGATGTTGAGCTAATCATTGGCGATAACAACACAATCCGGGAGTTCACTCTTTTTAACCCTGGAACAAAAGGCGGTGGTGGAAAAACTATTGTTGGGAACCACAATTTATTTATGGGTTATGTTCATTTAGGACATGACGTTATCATTGGAAACCATTGTATCTTAGCAAATGCAGCAACTTTAGCTGGACATGTTGAGATGGGTGATTATGCAGTAGTTGGTGGGATGACTCCGATACATCAGTTTGTTCATATTGGCGACTATGCGATGATTGGTGGGGCTTCTGCACTTGCTCAAGATGTACCACCATTTTGTATGGCTGAGGGTAATCGTGCTTCACTTCGTGGCTTAAACTTAACTGGTTTAAGAAGAAACCTAGAGCGAGAAGATATAAATGAACTTAAATCTGCTTACCGTGAACTTTTTGAGAGTGGTAAACCTCTTAAAGACACTGCAAGTGAGATCCTTGAAACTACGAAAAATCACTATGTAAATGATTTATGTGATTTCGTACTAAAAACAAAACGCGGTATTCCGTACGATAGAAAATAAAAGGAACGACTATTATGATACATAGAGCTTGTAGTTTTTGTGATGCTAAAGAGAGTGAGGTAAATCCTCTTATAGCTGGAAACGGTGTATATATTTGTAAAAACTGTGTAACTTCTGCATATAAAATTATGTTTGGAGATGAGCAACACACACCAGATGAAGAGCATTCAGAGCTAGTAGATGCTGTAACTTCACTGATGACTCCAAAAGAGTTAAACAATTTTTTATCTGATTATGTAATTGGTCAAGAAAGAGCTAGAAAATTAATTTCAGTAGCTGTTTATAACCACTACAAAAGAATTTTTCGCACATCTGAGATTGAAGATGATGATACTGAAATTGCAAAATCAAATGTACTTCTAATAGGTCCAACTGGTTCTGGTAAGACACTTATGGCTCAAACTATTGCTAGAGTTTTAAATGTACCAATCGCCATAGCTGATGCTACATCTTTAACAGAGGCTGGTTATGTTGGAGAGGATGTTGAAAATATTTTAACAAAACTTATCCAAGCAGCTGATGGTGATGTTGAAAAAGCTCAACAAGGTATTGTATTTATTGATGAAGTTGATAAGATATCTCGTATGAGTGAAAACCGTTCAATAACTAGGGATGTTTCAGGGGAAGGTGTTCAACAAGCTCTTCTTAAAATCATAGAGGGTGCTGATGTAAACATCCCACCAAAGGGTGGACGTAAGCATCCAAACCAAGAGTTTACTACAATAAACACAAGAGAGATTCTTTTTATATGTGGTGGTGCTTTTGATGGTCTTGATGATATTTTAAAGAAAAAGCAGGGTCAAAATGTTTTAGGTTTTGGACAAGAGAAAAAATCTAAAGATGAACAAAAAACTACTTACGATATGGTTGAGCCTGATGACTTAGTATCTTATGGTGTTATTCCTGAACTTATTGGTCGTTTACCAATTATTGCTTCACTTAGTGAAATCACAGAAGAAGATATGGTTCGTATTTTAACTGAACCTAAAAATTCTCTAATTAAACAATACAAAAAGCTTTTTAGTATTGATGATGTTGAGTTAAACTTTGAAGAGGATGCACTTAAGGCTATTGCTGCAAAAAGTATCAAAAGAAAAACTGGTGCTCGTGGACTTCGTGCTATATTAGAAGAAAATATGATAGATATTATGTATGAATTGCCAGAGTATAAAGGTTACGAAGTAATAATCACAAAAGAAGTTATAGAAGATGGTGCAGAGCCAGTGTATATAAAACAAGATGACGAAAAAACAGCATAATATTAAGGATAATGGATGATATTTAATAAAATAGTAGGACTATTTTCAAATGACCTTTCGATAGATTTAGGTACAGCAAACACAATCGTTATAGCAAAAGGACGTGGAATCATAATCAATGAACCATCTGTTGTTGCTGTAAAAACTGAAAAATATGGTCAACAAAGAGTTTTAGCCGTTGGTAAAGAAGCTAAAGAGATGGTTGGTAAAACTCCTGGAAATATTAAAGCAATCCGTCCTATGCGTGATGGTGTTATCGCTGACTTTGATATGACTGAGAAGATGATTAGAAAGTTTATTGAAAAAGCTCATGGTCGTTCATCATTGATTTCACCACGTATTATTATATGTGTACCTTATGGACTTACTCAAGTTGAGCGTAAAGCAGTTAGAGAATCTGCTCTTTCTGCTGGTGCACGTGAAGTTTTCCTTATTGAAGAACCTATGGCAGCAGCAATTGGAGCTGGTGTTGAGATTCGTGAGCCACAAGGAAACTTAGTGGTAGATATTGGTGGTGGTACTACTGAGATCGGTGTTGTTTCTCTTGGTGGTCTTGTTCTTTCTAAGTCTATCCGTACAGCTGGAGATAAAATAGACCAAGCTATTATTAATTACGTTAGAAAAAAGTACAACCTTCTAATCGGCGAGCGAGTTGCTGAAGAGATTAAAATCAATATTGGAACAGCAGTTTCTCTAAAAGAAGATATTAAAATGATTGTCAATGGTCGTGATCAAGTAGAAGGTCTTTTAAGCTCGATTGAATTAACTTCAGAAGATGCACGTGAAGCTATGCGCGAACCACTTAAAGAAGTTGGTGAAGCACTTCGTGATGTACTAGAACAAATGCCTCCAGACTTAGCAGGAGATATCGTAAATCATGGTATCATTTTAACTGGTGGTGGAGCTTTAATCCGTCAACTTGATAAATACTTATCTGATATAGTTAAAATCCCTGTATATGTTGCAGATGAACCTCTTCTAGCTGTTGCACGCGGAACTGGCCGTGCTCTAGAAGAGATAGATTTACTACAAGAACTATTTGACAATGAGTAGAGGTCTACTAGGCTTTTTTTTACTATCCATTGCACTCCTTTTGGGTGCATTATACTTTACAAATATTATTCAAAAACCTTTTATATCTACACTCAACAACATAAAAATAAATTATCACGATATAACAGAACTTATATCTACAAATATAGAAAAACATTTTTTCCAAGCATCACATATTGAAGAACTTGAGGAAAAAATAGCCCTTTATGAAAATAATCACCTTGTTATGCAACAACTGGCATCTGAAGTAAATGATCTCTTTGCATTAAATCAGTCAAAGCTTTTAACAGACCCAAAAGTGGAGCTTGTTCGTGTAATATCTTACCAAAAGTTTGGAGATTTAAATCGTGTTTGGTTAGACATACAAGATTATAATTCATCAAAAATTTATGGACTAACATACAAAGAACTTGTAGCTGGAATTGTAATAGATAAAAATGACAAACCACTTGCACTTTTAAACCGAGATATAAAAAGCTCTTATGCTGTTTATGTTGGTTCAAATAAGGCACCAGGAATTGCTCATGGAAACTCTTCACAGAACTTAATTATTAAATTTATTCCGGCTTGGTTTACTTTAAAAAAGGGTGATGAAGTTATAACTTCTGGTCTTGATAAAATTTTTTTTAAAGGTTTAAAAGTAGGAAAAGTAATATCTGTAACAAAATCTGGAGGCTACCAAAATGCTGTTGTAGAGCCTTATTATAAAGCAAATAATCCAAATTATTTTTATATGATTACAAAAGTCAAATAACTAACCAGTTTTTAAGTGCCCTTTAGCTATAATCTCTAAATTTTAAAGATATATTTTCAAAGGTAAAAGATGCCAAAACGCACCGACATAAATACTATTTTACTTATTGGTTCTGGTCCGATTGTTATCGGTCAAGCTTGTGAATTTGACTACTCTGGTACTCAGGCAGTTAAAACTCTAAAAGAATTAGGTTACCGTGTAGTCCTAATCAACTCTAACCCTGCAACTATTATGACAGATCCAGAATTTGCTGACAGAACTTATATAGAACCTATCAAAGAAGATGTAATTGCTAAAATCATTAAAGAAGAAAATGTAGATGCTGTACTTCCAACTATGGGTGGGCAAACTGCACTTAATGTTGCAACTTCTATGTATGAAAAAGGTATGCTTGAAGGTATTGAGTTTTTAGGTGCAACTCCAGAAGCAATACACAAAGGTGAAGACCGTTCAGCATTTAATGAAGCTATGATAAAAATTGGTATGGATTTACCAAAAAGTAGAAATGCTTACAGCGTTGAAGAGGCTATTGAAGTTGTAAAAGAGATAGGTTTTCCGGTAATCTCTCGTGCTTCATTTACACTAGCTGGTGGTGGTTCTGGTGTAGCGTATAACATGGAAGAGTTTAAAACATTAGCAGCAGAGGGTATATCTGCATCACCTGTTAATGAGATTGAAATCATGGAATCTATGCTTGGTTGGAAAGAGTATGAGATGGAAGTTATCCGCGATAAGGCTGATAACTGTATCATAGTTTGTGCAATTGAAAACTTTGACCCAATGGGTGTTCATACTGGGGACTCTATCACTGTTGCACCGGCCCTTACTTTAACTGATAAAGAGTACCAAAGAATGCGTAATGCATCTTTTGACATCCTTCGTGAAATCGGTGTAGATACGGGTGGAAGTAATGTTCAGTTTTCAATCTGTCCAAAAACTGGTCGTATGATTGTTATTGAGATGAATCCTCGTGTATCTCGCTCATCAGCACTTGCATCTAAAGCAACTGGTTACCCAATCGCTAAAGTTGCAACCTTATTAGCCGTGGGATTTACTCTTGATGAAATTACAAATGACATCACAGGGACTCCTGCATCATTTGAACCTGTAATCGATTATGTTGTTACTAAGATTCCTCGTTTTACATTTGAAAAATTCCCAGAAGCTGTAAATACATTAAGTACTTCAATGAAATCAGTTGGTGAAGTTATGGCTATTGGTCGTACTTTTAAAGAGTCTGTTC
>CAZZAZ010000051.1:0-11732 GCA_964652355.1 uncultured Sulfurimonas sp.
AATTGAGAAAAAAGAAGATGATTTCGCTGCAGAAGTTGCTGCACAAATGGGTTAAGCTTTTAGCTTACCCATCTACATTTAATACTCCCCTATAATAAAATATAATAAAAAATGATATACTTCTTGTATGTCAAATCAAAAGAAAAATAGAATTATCGTTGTTGGTGGTGGTTATGGTGGTTTGCAGGTAGTACAAAAACTTGCAAAAAATCCAGATAATGACATCACTCTTCTAGATAAAAATCCATATCATTTTATGCAAACTGATGTGTATGATTTGATAGCAAATGAAGAAGACTTCGCTCAAGTTACAGTTGATTTATTTACTTACTGCACCGGCTTTGATGGTAATGTAGTGTTTTATAAACAAGATGTAATTGGTATTGATTTTGAGCATAAGAAAGTTGTAACAACTTTAAATAGGTTTTCTTATGATTACCTTGTTATAGCAGTAGGATCTCGAACAAAATTTATGGATAATGTAGTTGGACTTCGTGAACATGCTTATGGTATAAAAGCACTACATCGTGCAATGTACTTTAAACAAAAGTTTGAGATGTCACTTTTTAAAAGAGTAGATGAGAGTGGAACAACTTGTCATGCTTTAAATATTGTTATCGCAGGTGGTGGCTTAAGTGGTGTAGAAATTGCAGCTCAAATGGCATCTTTTTCTAGGGAGTTTTACTCACACAACAACTTTATATGTAGAAATTTAAATATTGTTCTTGTAAATTCAGGTAAACATATTTTAAGAGGCTTAGATAAAAAACTAGTACATAAATCAGAAAAACGATTATTAGAACTTGGTGTAAATATTAAAAATGAAAGAAAAGTTGTAGAGGTAAAAAAAGATAGTGTGAAACTTTCTTGTGGGGAAGTTATGCAGATGGATTTTATGATTTTTGCAGGTGGAGTTGAACCAAATCATCTAATACATGACCTTAATGTGCATAAAAATGAGAGAGGTTATATTGTAACAAATGAATTTTTACAAACTCAAGATTATGATGAAGTATTTGCGATAGGTGATTGTACTACTATCTACGATAACGGTGAAATAGTAGCTCCAACAGCAGATACAGCTGAACAAATGGGTAATGTATGTGCAAAAAATATCTCTAATCTAATAGAGAAGAAAAATCTTCAAAAATATAATATAAAGTCTCGTGGAGTGCTAGTAGCTCTTGGTCGTGGCTATGCTACATCTAAAGTTATGGGAATTTATCTGAATGGATACTTAGCTTATGCTATGAAAAAAGTTATAGAAAAAGTTTATGCGAAAAGATTAGATATGCGTTCACATAAAGGTTGCCAGAAGATATTTGATGATTAAATTCGCTATAATCCTTTTATGAATTTACTTAGTGCAAAAAATCTATCACATACTTTTGAATATGAACTGTTTCACAATGTCTCATTAGAGGCAAATGAAAAGGATTCTATCGCTATTATAGGTATAAGTGGTAGTGGAAAATCAACATTACTTCACATACTATCAACACTTCTAAATCCAGATAATGGTGAAGTATCACTTTTTGGTGAAGATGTGTCAAAAATGAGTAAAAAAAGATTAGCACAAATTAAAAGAGATGATTTAGGATTGGTTTTTCAATCTCACTATCTTTTTAAAGGTTTCTCAGCAAAAGAAAATCTTGAAGTTGCAGCAATGCTTTCATGTGAAAAAATAGATGATGATTTGCTAAAAAAATTAAATATATATGAACCCATAAATCAAAAAGTAACTGAGCTCTCAGGTGGACAACAACAGCGGGTGTCTATAGCTAGAATTTTAACTAAAAAGCCTAGACTTTTGTTTGTTGATGAACCAACTGGAAATCTTGATAAGCAAACTGCACATGATGTGATGGATATATTTTTTGAGTATTTACAAGAGAAAAATGCTGCTATGATTTTAGTAACTCATGATGAAGAGTTAGCGTATAAATGTGCTAAAGTTTATAGACTTCAAGAGAAAGAGCTAGTACGAGTTAACTAATGTCTTGGGCTCATATATTTACAGAATCATATATAGTAGGTTTTATATTACTATTTTTTAGGTTTGGTGCTATGTTTATGGCTACGCCTATTTTTTCTCATAATTCTATCCCTATGACTATTAAATTTTCTATGGCATTTTTCTTTTCTATTGTTTTTTATTCCTCTATGCCAGCATTCGTTATGGAAATCACAGTTCCAAGTTTAATAGTTGCCATCTTAAGTGAGCTTCTTTTTGGTTTAGCTATTGGTGTTATTTTACAAATTGCTTTTAATGTTATAACATTTGCTGGTGGTATTATCTCTTTTATGATGGGTTTTTCTATGGCTTCTGCAATTGATCCACAATCAGGTATATCTATGCCAATTATTTCACAATTTTTATCACTTATGGCATTGATGATTTTATTTGTAATTGATATGCATCATTGGATACTTATATATATAAATGATTCTTTAAGTGCCATACCATTGGGTGGATTTACAATGCAAGAAAATTTATTTAATTATATTATATCTGCAACAGCAAATATGTTTATGGTTGGATTTATGATAGCTTTTCCAATTATAGCTCTTTCGTGGCTAGCTGATGTAATATTTGGAATGCTTATGAAAACTATGCCACAGTTCAATCTACTAGTTATTGGTTTTCCAATTAAAATTATGGTGGCTTTTGTTGTGCTCATTGCTACATTTAGTGCTACGATGTTGATTTTAAAAAGTCAAATGCAAGAAGCTTTTAACTATTTAGAGATGCTTTTTTAGTTTTTTTTGCTACAATATTATCAAAAGAGCTTCTCTAAAAGGATAAAAGTTGAAAATACTACTTCTAAATGATAATCCAGTTGTAAATAAATTAGTTACATTAAGTGCACAAAAGACTTCAGATGACTTGGATATGGTGGAAAATATAGAAGATATAGAGTCTAGTAATTATGACTTGTTAGTGCTAGATGATACTAAATATTCTCAAGAACTTTTAGATGAATTGAAGCAAAAAATTACTTTTAATAAATCTTTATTTATTTGTGCAAAGAATGCTGATGAGATTGATGGATTTACTGCAACTTTAAGAAAACCTTTTTTACCAACTGACTTAGTTGAACTTTTTGCAGTACTTGGAAGAGAGATAGATACTGTTGACTTGGGTTCTGATACGGATATAGTTGATGAGTTAGATGATGATGAAGATATAGAGTTAGATGATGTTGATGAATTTAGTTTAGATGAGATTGAAGATGAAGATGAAGATGATTTAGAATTAAATTTAGATCTTGAAGAAGATGAAAATTTAGAGTTGCCTGATGATTTGAATGAATTAGAAGAAGTATCAGAAGTGAATGAGCTCGAAGATCTCAGCTTAGACAGTGACTTAAACCTAGAAGATGATTTAGAATTAGCTGATGATCTAAATGAACTAGAAGCAGCAGAAGAAATAAGTGTTTTAGATAAAGAAGATTTACAAGAGGTACAAGATTTACTTGATGATGTAAATACAGAAAGTTCTAGTGAAGCATCAGAAGTAAATGAGCTTGAAGAACTTAGCATAGAAAGTGATTTAAATCTAGAAGAAGACTTAAAATTACCAGATGACTTAGATGAATTGGAAGAAGAGACAAGTGTAGAGAGTTTAAGTGAATCTGAAGAAGCTTTAGAAGTAGATGGGCTTGAAGAGCTCAGTATGGATAGTGATACAGATGAAGAGCTGTCTGAAGAGGAATTAGAACTTCCTGAAGAACTAACTGATGAGAGTTTAGGTGAATCTAGTGAAATTTCAGAAGTAAATGAGCTCGAAGAGATCAGTATGGATAGTGACGTAGATGAAGAACTTACAGAACTAAGTGAGCTTGAAGATCTCAGTAAGGATAATGAATTAGAAGAAGTTTCAGAAGTAAATGAGCTCGAAGACATTAGTTTAGATAGCAATGCAGACATAGATGAAGAAGTAGATGAACTAGCAGAATTTTTAAATGATGCAGAGCTTGATGAAGTAACTGAAGATAGTTCTAGTGAATCAGAAGAAGGTACAGAAGTAAATGAGCTCGAAGAGCTTACCTTAGAATCTGACGGCGGAGTAAAAGAATTAGATACTGATGCTATTTCTGAAGAGGATTTAGAATCTCAAATAGAAGATGCTGTTAGTGAATTAACAGAAGAAGAACTTGAAAGTGAAGTTGATGAAGATTTATTGTTGGATATTGCTAATATAGATTCTTTAACGACTAGAGATTTAAAGATTGCTATTGGAGAGGAAGTCCCTGAGGAACCAACAGAAGAGTCTCCTAGTGAAACTAATGATGGTACAGAAGTAAGTGAGCACGGAGAGGTTAGTTTAGAGAGTGACACAGACTTAGATGAAGAAAATACAAAACCAGAAAGCAACGAAGAAGCAAACCTAGAAACAATAAAAGGCGACACAGAAATAACACCAGATACTAATGGAGTAGAAGCTCTTAAAAAGTTATTAACAGCATTAAGCAATGAAGATGTAGCAGCTTCAATGAAAGGTATGAAAATAAATATTAATATTACGCTAGGTGATAATTAATGAATAATAATAGTGGAGCGATATTAGTTCTTTCTGGACCAAGTGGAGCAGGGAAAAGTACTCTTCTTAAAAAAATAATGGATGATATAGGGGAGTGTTATTTTTCTATATCAACAACTACTCGTTCCCCTCGTGAGGGTGAAGAGGATGGTGTTCATTATCATTTTGTAAGCGAAAAAGATTTTAAAGAAGATATCAATGAAGATCATTTTTTAGAATATGCTTTTGTTCACGGAAACTATTATGGTACGTCTATTAAACCTGTTCGTAAAGCTTTACGTGAAGGTAAACTAGTGATTTTTGATATTGATGTTCAAGGAAACGCAGTTGTAACACAAAGACTTGGGGATATTACAACATCTGTTTTTATTTCACCACCAAGATTGTCAGTTCTAAAGTTTCGTTTACAAGCTCGTAAAACTGATGCTCAAGATGTTATAGAGAGAAGAGTCCAGATGGCAAAAAAAGAGATACAAAGAATATCTGAGTATGATTTTGTAGTTATAAATGATGATTTAGATGAAGCTGCAAAAGTTTTAACGCAAATCGCAAAGTCGGCAAGATTAAAGATTTCACATACAGATATAAATGAATTTGTGCAAAAATGGGAAGATATAGACCAATAAGAAAAAAATATATGTTTGATAAGATAATTTACAGCAAATTATAGATATAATTTTTGACTTAATTTTAATAACAACAAGGAAATCGCATGGGCATGCCTGGTGGAACAGAACTACTAATAATATTTGGAATTATTGTACTTTTATTTGGTGCAAAAAAAATACCTGACTTAGCAAAAGGTCTTGGTAAGGGAATCAAAAACTTTAAAGCTGAGATGAAAGAGGATGATAGTGAAGAGGTAGCATCTGATGCACCTAAAAAAGTAGAATCATCTGAGACTACTACTGCTTCAACTGAAGCTCCAAAAACAACTACACAAGCATAGTTACTTGAAACAACGTGTATCGGCGCTTTTGCGCGAAAAGCTTGGTCGTGAGGTTGTTTTAGAAAAGCCAAAAGACCGTTCTTTTGGTCATTTTGCCACTCCTATTGCCTTTTCTATGGCGAAGGAACTTCGTAAATCACCAATAGTAATAGCCCAAGATTTAGCATCTTCTTTTTCTAATGACAATAGTGTTTTTTCAAGTGTTGAATCAGTAAAAGGCTATTTAAACTTTCGTTTAAGTGAGAGCTTTTTAAATGAATATGCATCTTGGGCATTAGATAATTCATCTGAATTCGCAAAACAAGAAAAAAAAACAAAAATACTTTTAGAATTTGTTTCAGCAAACCCTACTGGACCACTTCATATTGGTCATGCTCGTGGAGCTGTCTATGGAGATACTCTTTATAGACTTGCAAAGCATTTAGGTTATGATATTACGGCAGAATACTATGTAAATGATGCAGGTAACCAAATAGACTTACTTGGTCTTTCTATAGCACTTTATGCTCGTGAAAATATACTGGGTGAAAATGTTGAATATCCAGAATCTTACTATCGTGGTGAATATCTTGATGGTTTAGCTAAAGGTGCAATGGAAAAGTTTGGAAAAGAGATATTTAGCGATGAGTCTCGTTACAAAGAATTAGCGCTTTGGGCGAAAGATGGAGTAATGGAGATTGTTGTTGATTCTTTAGCAAACTTAAATATATACTTTGATACCTTTGTAAATGAGTCTTCTCTTTATTCTGACTGGGATAGAGTTATGAAAAAGATGGGTGCAGGGATTTATACAAAAGATGAAAAAGTATGGATAGCTTCAGAAGCTAAAGGCGATGATAATGATAGAGTTGTTGTTCGTGAAGATGGTCGTCCAACTTATTTAGCTGGTGATATAGTTTACCATAATCAAAAGTTTGAGCGTGGGTATGATCACTATATTAATATTTGGGGTGCTGACCATCATGGTTATATTCCTCGTGTAAATGCAGCGGTTGAGTATCTTGGATATGATTCTTCCAAGCTTGAAACGCAACTTTCACAAATGGTTTCACTTCTTAAAGATGGTGAACCATATAAAATGAGTAAGCGTGCTGGAAATGTAATACTAATGAGTGATATTGTTGAAGAGATTGGTGCTGATGCACTTAGATTTATCTTCGCATCTAAAAAAAGTGATACAGCTTTAGAATTTGACTTAAGTGAATTCAAAAAGCAAGATAGCTCAAATCCTATTTTTTATATCCAATATGCTCATGCAAGGATTCAGACATTACTTTCAAAGTCTGAACTAAGTTTAGAAGATATTAATAAGGCAACATTAACTGGTTTTGATGAAAATGCAGATATCTTAATGTTTGATGCACTTTTACTTCCAGAAGTTGTTGAGGATGCATTTGAGTCTCGTCAAGTTCAAAAACTAAGTGATTATTTAAAAGCACTTGCAGCTTCACTTCATAAGTTTTACTATGATTGTAGAATCATAGGGACTGATGATGAAGCAAAACTACTAAAACTACTTTTAGTTGTAGCTTTGTCACTTAAAACAGGACTTTCACTTATGGGCATTGAAGCTAAAAATCATATGTCCAAAGAGGAAGAGTAACTATTTTAATTGTGGATAAAGCTTATAAACTTCTTCAAGTGAATTTTTATCCACTTGAATTAGTATAGGATTTTTTTCTATATCTAACCAGTTAATAATCTTCTTTAAATAATCTAATTTCATAGATGTGCATCCTGCTGTCGGGGTATTTATGTCTTTTTGTACATGTAAAAAAATGCATGAACCTCTTTTTTCAATCTGTTCTTTATTGTGTTCAACTACTATACCTAACTCATATTGTAGATCTTTTCGTTTCATGTATTCAAAACTAGTTGGTTTATCTTTTGGAATGTTTATAATATGATTGTAATTTTTATGCTTTGAGTCATCTACGCAAATAAGTCTGTTATCTGCATATAAGTATGGCATTTTAGAGTTATTTTGTTTTTTATAACCAAATATATGAGTTAGTTTAAAAATTCCAAGAGGAGCTTTTTTATCACCTTCGTATTTTAAAGGTATATTTATAGTGTTTTTTAGCTCTATCTTACCAATTCCAACTCCAAGACCATTTTTTCCAAGGTTTACAGCAATAGTTTTAAATATTTGTTTTGCATCTTCAAAACAGCTAAGTTTAGCCTTGCTAGAGTCAATTGTAGGACTAACAACCAAAACAATCTGTTGGGATGAATATAAAAATATTTGTAAACTTACTAGGATTAAGAAACTTTTTACCATAAAGTATGGTACTATTACTAAAATGTGAAAGAGATTAATATTTGGAACAAATTATGAGTATTAAAATAAGAAAAGCGTCAGGAGCTGATGCAGAGTTTTTAGCACAGATGATTTTACAAAGCTCAAGAGCTGGCAAACCTTTTGGAATGTTTGACTTGATCTTTGAAAGAAGTGATAAAAATGTACTGGAAAATATTAAAAGTCTTATAACAACAACTGCAAAAAATCAGTGTCATTTTAATAATTTTTTAATTGCAGAAATTGATGGTAACTGTGTTGGTACATTATGTTCATATGAACCTAGAATTGCTACTAGGGGTACTTTTTTTGAAGCCTTAAAAGAGATAGGTTGCCAAGATGAAACACCAGAATATTTAGAGATATTACAACAGTGTGATTTTAACTTAAATAACCGTACCCTTATTTTTGATTTTATGGAAGAGGTTGAAGGTTTTATTGATGTTGGTATTTTAAAAGAGCTAATGAGAAAAAGTCTTTTAACTGCTAGACTTAAAGGCTATCGTATTGCACAAACTATAGTTGAGATAGGTTCATTAGAGACTTTACTTTTTTACAAAGAACTTGGGTTTAAAGAGGTAGAGGAAAAAGAGTGTGAGCTTTATCGTGAAAGATTTGGCCGCTCAGGTTTAGTTCTTTTAGCTAATGAGTTTTAGGAACGTCTATAGAACTCTCTAGCCTTTCTCTTTTACCATCTCTTTTAGCTATATTTATAGCGCTGTATACTAGGAATGTTTTAGCATCCTTATTTGGTGGTGTTATTTTAGGGATACTGATTTTACATGATTTAAGTATCTCTTCATCTTTTGAAGCAATTGTCACTTTATTTTCTACGCTTTTACAAAAGGCTTGGATATTAAAAACTTTGGCTTTTGCTATTTTAGTTGGGAGTATCATGGCTCTTATTGAAGAGTCTGGTGGGATTAATGGTTTTGTAAATTTTGCTCAAAACAAAATCAAACTTGTCCGTTCAAAACGTTCAGCTTTAATGCTTAGTTATATTATTGGAATAGTTATATTTATAGAGTCTTCAATCACTGCTTTAATAGCTGGAGCTGTTGGTAAGCCACTATGTGATAAATACAAAATTCCTTATGCAAAATTAGCCTTTGTATGTGATTCAACCTCTGCACCAGTTAGTTCATTAATTGTTCTAAATGGCTGGGGCGCACTTTTACTTGGACTTATATCTACTCAAATAACGTTAGGTGTAATTGATGGAGATAGTGTAAGTATTTTGATAGATTCACTTTTTTATAACTTTTATGCAATAGTTATATTGCTGATAACCTTTCTTTCAATCTATTTTAATATAGATATAGGTGCCATGAAAAATGCAAAATATATAGAGCCTGACTTAGTTGCAAATAATATCAAGAAAACAAGTATGTACTATATGTTAGTACCAATTTTTTTAATGATAGCCTTTGTTTTTATGTTTTTATATATAAGTGGGGATGGAGATATACTAAAGGGTAGTGGCTCAACAGCTCTGTTTTATACAATGCTTTGTACCCTTAGTATTATGTATATCTACTATGTTAGTTCAAAAAATATGGATAGTATAAATTTTTTTAAAATAGCTCTTAAGGGTGCTCAAAAGCTTGTCCCTATAGCTTCTATACTACTTTTTGCTTTTGCTATTGGAAGTGTTACGACTGAGTTAAAAACTGGTTACTATCTTGCATCTTTAGCAAATGAGAGTCTTAGTATATATCTACTTGCTGCAGTGATTTTTTTACTTAGTTCACTTATGTCATTTTCAACCGGAACATCTTGGGGTACTTTTTCTATTATGATTCCAGTAGCAGTACCTATGGCTGTTGGAATGGATGCCAATATCTCACTTGCTATTGGTGCTGTAATCTCTGGTGGTATATTTGGCGATCATTGTTCACCAATCTCAGATACTACGATAATATCTGCAATAGCTAGTGATTGTGAGGTTATAGAGCATGTGAAAACTCAGCTTCCTTATGCACTTTTAGCAGGGCTTATAAGTATAGCCTTATTCATATTATTCAGTTTTATTTAATACAAAGCAATTTTTATGTAACATTCTTAGTTAAATATACACAAGGAAAGTTATATGAAAAAGATATTGGGGATTGTATTTATACTTTTGTTTCAAACAGTTATATTTGCATCTGATATAGGTTCAAGTATTGAACAACAGTATGAGATAGCGAAAAAAGCTTATAAAAATAAAAAATTTAATGAAAGTTATGAGATATTATCTAAGTTATATCTTACTAGATTATCAGATAAAGAGCTAAATTTTTATCTAGGTCGTTCAGCATATGAAACTGGACATTATGAGATAGCATTAGCTGCTTATGAAAGAGTTCAGATGATGGATTCTGGAAATATAAGAAATAAGTTAGAGATGGCTAGGACATACTTTATGTTAAAAATGTATGAAGATTCAGAGGCTCTTTTTAAAGATATTTTGAAAAATCCTAATTTACCAGAAAATGTGAGACGAAATGTTGAACTTTATGTAGCTAAGGTTACTGGTGCTCAAAAGAAATCATTTACATATGCGACTATAAATGTTGACTGGATGTATGATTCAAATGTTGGTTACTCTCATGATGGGAATGTTGGAGCTTTTCCTTTTTCTTCAGTATCAGACCAAGCTTTAGAGATTTCAGCTGATGTAGTGAATTTGTATGATATTGGTGAAAAGAATGGTTTTGCAATTAGAAATAAACTTTCTTTTTATATGAAGGATTATCAAGAAGAAAGTGACTTTGATGTTCAGTACATTGGGTACACTCCATCACTAGTATATAGTGAAGCAAAATATTTAGCAGAGTTTGCTGTAGGTTTTGATCTTTTAACTCTTGGTGGAGATGATTATCTTCACACATTTTCATTGATGCCTAGGTTTGAGTACGCTCATACAACAACACTAAGAAGTATTGCTTATTTTAAATTTATGAAAAAGTATTTTCAACAATCTGCTTTTAAAAGTTTAGATGCTAATCATTACGAGCTATCATACGGCCTACAAAAAATACTTTCACCTCGTTCTTATGGACAAGTAAATTTAATCGCTTTAACTGAAAGTGATGATGGTACAACACCAGCAGTAGATATTGTAAATTATGATGAGTATAAAATCAATGCCGTATATGCTAACCAATTTACAGCTACATATAGTGGTGAAATATATGCAGAGTATTTAGATCGTAGTTATGATAATTTTGATCGTGATGATGATGGTGGTACTATAAGTGCGACTTTTAATGCAAAAATTATGTGGGATATGAGATTACATATTAAAGCTATGTACAATGAAATCAGTTCAAGTCAAGATATATACAGCTACAAGAAGCATACCTTCACAGCTGGTATAAATAAAACATTTTAGGGAGTGGATTATGAAAATACTAAATAAATTATTATTACTATTATTATTACTTAGTTCTTCATTGTTGGCAAATATTGCAACAATAACGGCACTAAAAGGTACATCTACTATAAAAAGATCTGGAGATTCAATATCTGCAACACTTGGTGCAAAACTTCAAGAAAAAGATACTATTATTACTGAAGATAAAACAAAAGTTCAGATGATTTTTAAAGATGAAACAATCATTACAGTAGGTAAAAATACTGAATTTTCTATTAGTGAATATCTCTTTGATGATAAAGAAAAAACTGTTGAATTTTCTATTGCTCATGGGATTATGCGTACTATTACAGGGCAAATTGGAAAAGTTGCACCAAAAAGATTTAGAGTTAAGACTAGAAACTCTGTTATTGGTATCCGTGGTACAAATTTTACTGTAAAAGCAAATCAAGATGGTTCTCAGCAAGTATATTGTACATTTGGAGCTATTAGTGTAGCTATTAATAAATCTACTACTATTGTAAAACAAGGTTTCTTTGTTGCAGCTACTGCTACTGGAGAAGTTACTCTTAAAGAATTTTCA
>CAZZAZ010000052.1:0-11587 GCA_964652355.1 uncultured Sulfurimonas sp.
TGGTATAGTTTTTGCTTATATCTTTGAGAAATCAAACAAGGATAGTTTCAAATGCCTATTAATCATAATAAAATACTTTCGTTATTAGACTTTGTAAAAATAGATAGATTTTATATAATTTGCCATTTTAGATGTAAAACTACAAACAAAACTATTGTGTCTACTGTTCCTTTTGAACCTTATGATGGAAAGATTGAAATCTCTTGGCAAGAGATGCTTCTACACCCAATAGAATCTTACAATCGATACTTTCATACGCCGATAACTATTTATGGGAATGATACTCATGAAACTATAGTTTTAAAAGCTTTTGAAAAAGTTGCACAGTATTTTGATTGGAATGCTAAAGAACAAAAATATATTTATCATTAAGATTGATACTAAGCAAGTATTTATATGTATTGCTAAAGTATAATATATCTAACAAATAATGGAGATATAAATTATGAATAAAGAAAAAATTGAAGTTCCACGTGCTACACTAGACTTTTTTAAATATGAAGAGGATGGTTTAACTTACTATGAATATGATGCGACGCAGTGTCAACCACCTGAACCTATGGTAAATACTATGGTTGGACTCTCCCTTTTACAAACTAAGAATGATAGACTGGTTGGTAAATTTTTTCATGAACCATTTCCTCTTTATGATAGAATCCCTTTAACTATATCACACGAAGCTAAGCAGTTAGAGAGTGGTGATTTTAAAATTACATTTAAAATAGACTAAATATAAAATGTCAAAGGTTCTCATACTAAGTGGTGCTGGTATCAGTGCTGAGTCAGGAATATCTACTTTTAGAGATACTGATGGACTTTGGGAGAATCATAAAATATCTGAAGTTTGTACAGCGGGTTGCCTTGATACAAACTATGAAGCTACAAAAAACTTTTATGATGATAGACGCTCAGATATAAAAAATAAACTTCCAAACTATGCCCATAAAGTTTTAGTTGAGTTAAAACAAAAATATCCAAATAATATATCCATACTTACACAAAATGTTGATGACCTGTTTGAAAAAGCAGGTATGAAAGCTACGGATATAGTTCATTTACATGGTTTTTTAAGAGAACTTAGATGTCGTTCTTGTGAAGAGATTTTTGAAATTGGCTATGTAAAGCAAGATGATTTTGCACTGTCTTGTCCCTCTTGCGGTGGAGATTTAAGACCAAATATCGTTTTTTTTGGTGAAGCAGCTCCACTTTATTCCATTTTAACAAAAGAGCTAAATGAGTGTGAACTAATAGTAATAATTGGAACAAGTGGAAATGTTTTAGATGTTACATATTTTGCACAACTTACAGATAAATCAATTTTAAATAACCTAGAACCTAGTGATGCTATTGATGATAGTTATTTTACAAAAGTGATATATGCTAAAGCTACAGATGCAATATCTGAAATAGAAGAGTATATAGAAGATTTTTTAGATGTATAAAACTTTATTGGTCTTAGTATCAAGCTTACTATTGTTAGGATGTTCAGTCAAACCACTAAAACCAGTAGAAATAACGCTTGTTGATGAAAAGGTAGATTATCTAAAAGATGTAAAACCAATACTGGATAAACGATGTGTAGTTTGTCACTCTTGTTATAATTCACCATGTCAGTTAAAGCTCAGTTCTTATGATGGTTTAGATCGGGGTGCTAGTAAAAGAAGAGTATATTTGTCTGAACGCTTACGGGCACAAGAACCATCTAGACTTTTTATAGATGCCAAAACTACAGCTACTTGGAGAAAAAAGGGTTTTAACTCTGTGTTAGATTCAAACTCAGTTTATGGAACAAATGATTCTATCATGCTTCAGCTACTTAATCATAAAATGAATAATCCAAAAAGTATAGGGGAATACTTTTCTGAAAATGATGATTTAACTTGTTCTCGTAATACAAGAGAGTTAGCAAAATTTTTAGATGAAAATCCAAATTCAGGTATGCCTTATGGTTTTCCAGCACTAAAAAAAGATGAATACGAAACAATAAAACAATGGTTGGGGCAGGGTGCTCCAGCTCCAAGTGAAAATGATGAAAGTAAACTAAAAACGCCATCTAAGCAAGCACAACAACAGATAGTTAACTTTGAGTCTTTTTTCAATAAAAATGATGCTAAGCATAAAATGAGTACTAGATATATTTATGAGCATCTTTTTTTAGCACATTTGTCTTTTAAGTCATCTCCAGATGAGTTCTTTGAGTTAGTTCGTTCATATACTAAAGCGCCAAAACAAATAGATGAGATACCAACTCTTCGTCCGTATGATGACCCAAAAGTAGATAAATTTTATTATCGTTTTAAGAAAATACACTCGACTATAGTACATAAAACACATATGGTATATGATTTAAATGATGCAAGTCTTAAAAGGTATAATGAGTTATTTATAGAACCTAAATGGGATGAAGAACCTTATTTAATAGGTTATGAAAATATTAATAATTCAAAACCATTTGAAGTATTTGCACAAATTCCAGCAAGTTCAAGATATGCTTTTTTACTTGACAACTCTGAATATATGATTCGTACATTTATTCGTGGTCCAGTTTGTAAAGGTCAAATAGCTCTAAATGTTATTGAAGATCACTTTTGGGTTGTGTTTATGAATCCTGAGTATGACTTATCACTAAAAAATAAAACATATTTTAAAAATCAGTATAAAAATTTATCAATGCCAATAGAATCTGGAAGTAATGTAAAGCTACTAAAAACATTTAGTGATAAGTATATAAATAAAGCAATAAAGTATGCCAAATATAGACAAGAAATGTACGATGCTACATACGAAAATGGTCTAGGATTAGATAGTATCTGGTCTGGGGAATATGCTGAAAATTCACCTATCTTAAGTATATATAGACATTTTGATAGTGCATCAGTCCATCGTGGTGTTTTAGGTAATATTCCAAAAACAGGATTTTTGATAGACTATCCACTTTTTGAGCGTATATATTATTCTCTTGTTGCTGGTTTTGATGTGTTTGGCAATGTTGGACACCAAGTTTCTTCTCGCCGTTACATGAGTAGGCTTCGCGTTGAAGGTGAAAATAACTTTGTAAACCTTTTACCGCTTGAAGATAGAGAAAAGATTATAAAATCTTGGTATAAAAATGCTGAAAATAGTGAAGAGTTTTTTATATCTAAAAATGAATCAAATATTAAGTACAAGCATATAGATTCAAAAAGAGAATTGTTTGAAAATATAGTTAATAATAGAATTTTAAAAAAATGTAATATACATTTTGATGGGTTAAACTACACAAGTAATAACATAAGACATACCACTTTGCCAACGGAATTTAAAACTAAACAAGACTATATTGATGGTTTTAAATCTTTAATCAAACCAGGCACAAATTTTATAAAGTTTGCAAATGGTACTAATTCAAATTTAGCATATTTAAGAATTAAAATTCCAAATGAAAAAGATATAGTTATCTCTATTGTAGTAAATAGATGGCATGATAATGTTTCTTTTATGTTTAATGAAAAATCTAGACTAGATTCATCTAAGGATGAATTGGATTTTATTGAAGGTTTTATAGGCTCTTATCCAAACTATTTTATTGTTGTTGATTTTAAAGACTTGGCCGATTTTTTTGATATGATGCATAACTATGATGGTAGTAAAAAGTATTTAGATAAATTTTTAAAATATAGTATTAGTCGTGGAGATGAAAATTTTTGGAAAACTTATGATTGGTTTTCTAAAAGGTTTTATGAAGATAAACCACATTCTGCAGGTCTTTTTGACTTAAATCGATATTATTATAAGGTACTTAAGTAGTTAGTTAAGTCTTTATTATCTAATTTTCACTAAAATGTCTTTTTTATTTAAGGACATAACTATATGAAACAACTTATCAATTTTCTAGGATCTATGAAGACAATGGCTGTTATGATGCTTATATTTGCATTTGCTATTGGTTATGCTACATTTATTGAAAATGATTATGGGACTATTACTTCAAAAGCTGAAGTTTATAACGCTAGATGGTTTGAAATTCTTCTTGGACTTTTAACAATTACTTTGATTATAAATATGATTAAATTTAAGATGCTTAGTAAAAAGAAGATCTCTATCTTTATTTTTCATCTATCTTTTATAGTTATTTTATTTGGTGCGGCACTGACTAGATTTGTTGGTTTTGAAGGTACTATGCATATCCGTGAAGGTGCTAGTGCATCAACTATGCTTAGTTCTAAAACATACTTTACAGTAGAGGTAAAATCTGGACAAAATTCAGTTGTTGATTCAAATCCAGTGTATTTGTCTAAAAAAAGTAAAAATTCACTTAGTTCATCTTTAAGTATAGATGATAAAAAAGTAGATGTAGAACTTGTGAACTATACTCCTGATGCTATTGAAGGCGTAGAAGAGGGTGTGGATGGTGGTTATGAGATGCTTGAAATGATGCTCACAGATGGAAGCTCATCTGAACCAATTAAACTTCGTCGTGGATCATTTTATGAAAATGATTCGCTTGCTCTTGACTTTGAATCTGGAAAATTACTTTTGAGAGAGACAGTTTCTATATCAGTTATTGATGGTAAATTATTTATGAAACACGAAGTTCCTCTTAAGTGGTTAAGAATGGATGATAAAAAAGATGGTGAAATAGCTCCAAGTGAAAAAACAGAATTAAATAAACGTACACTATATGGTATAGATGGAGGTAATTTTGTTCTTCGTAAGTACTATAAGCATGCTCATACAAAAGTTGTATCAGATCCAAATGCTAACTCTATGAGACCAGGTATGGATGCAATGGAATTTAAAATAACAGTAGATGGTGTGTCAAAAATTGCAATGATTTATGGACAACCTGGATTAAAAGCTAAGGAATATCACAACGAAGTTAATGGTATAGATGTGCATATCTCTTATGGTTCAAAACTACTTAAACTACCATTTGCTCTTAAACTTGTGGATTTTCAACTAGACCGTTATCCTGGTTCAATGTCTCCAGCATCTTATGCTTCTGAAGTTGTATTAATAGATAAAGAAGAGGGTGTAAAAATGCCATATAGGATTTTTATGAATAATATTTTAGAACATCGTGGATATAGATTTTTCCAATCATCTTATGATAGAGATGAAAAAGGTACTATTTTATCTGTAAATAATGATCCGGGAACTTTACCATCATATATTGGTTATTTTCTTTTAGGTCTTGGAATGTTTTGGTCTTTGTTTTCCCGTGATAATAGGTTTTCAAAACTTTCAGCACGGGCTAAAAAAGCCAGTGTTGAAAAAGCTTTAGCTGTACTTTTAGTTTTTGGTGCACTGTTCTCATCAACTCCATCATTTGCAGGTGAAATTGATCCAAGTATAAAAACTATACTATCTTTTGATAAGGCACATGCAGATAAATTTGGTGCTTTAATCATTCAAGATTCAGCTGGTCGTATGAAGCCAATGGATACTTTAAGTACAGAGATTTTGGCTAAAGTCCATCGTTCAGGAACTTTAAATATTGGTGATAAAAAACTAAGTGCAAATCAAGTTATACTTGGGATGATGATTAAACCAGATGAGTATAGAAGTCTTAAGATGATTCGTACAAAAGATGAAAAAATTAATACTATGATAGGTGCTAAAACTGATTCTAAATATGCCTCATTCGCTCAATTTTTTGTAGACCCTATGAAACTTCAAGGTTATAAACTTGCAAATGCTGTAGATACAGCTGTAAGAAAAGAGCCAAAAAACCGTGATCTTTTTGACAAAGCTGTTATGAAAGTTGATGAGCGTGTAAATATTTGTTATTCAGTTTACTCTGGGACTCTGATGAAGTTTTGGGCTAAACCAAATGATTTAAACAACAAATGGTTCCCAACTATTGAAGCTCTTCAGACATTTACTCCTGAAAATGCAGAGCGAATTCGTGGCATAGTTTTTGAGTATTTCTCAGCTTTAGATAAAGCGGTTGCTAGTGGGGATTGGTCAAAAGCTAATGAAGCTATTAAAAAAATAGTAGAGTATCAAAATTTTTATGGAGCATCTGTAATACCATCTGAAGATAGAGTAAAAGCAGAGATGATTTACAATAAGACAAATATTTTTGAAACAATTTATCCTCTTTACTTTTTACTAGGATTTATACTTTTAATTCTTAGTTTTATAAAAATACTAAAACCAAAGTTTAGCATTGGTTATACTGCTAAAATAGCACTTGGTTTACTTACTTTACTGTTTGTTGCGCATACTTTTGGTTTAGGACTTCGTTGGTATATTTCAGGTCATGCTCCTTGGTCAAATGGTTATGAGTCTATGATTTATATATCTTGGGCTACTGTTTTATCTGGTTTTATATTTTCAAAACAATCATCTATGACTATGGCTTCTACTGCTATACTTACTGGACTGATTTTGATGGTTGCACATTTAAACTGGATGGACCCAACTGTTACAAATCTTGTCCCTGTTCTTAACTCTTACTGGTTAAGTATACATGTTGCTGTAATTACTGCATCTTATGGTTTCTTAGGTCTTGGAGCATTGCTTGGGTTTATAACAATTTTACTATTTATACTTAAAAATAAAAATAATGAAAAGCATATCTCTCTTTCAATTAAAGAGTTAAATGCGATTAATGAGATGAGTCTTATGATAGGTTTAGCACTTCTTACTCTTGGTAACTTCCTTGGTGGTGTTTGGGCAAATGAGTCATGGGGTAGATACTGGGGCTGGGATCCAAAAGAGACTTGGGCACTGGTAACTATTTTAATCTATGCAGTTGTAGTTCATCTAAGATTTATAAAATCACTTTATAGTGAGTTTAATTATAGTGTTATCTCTTTACTATCATTTACTTCAGTTCTTATGACTTACTTTGGAGTAAACTACTACCTTGCAGGTATGCACTCTTATGCAAAAGGTGATCCTGTACCTGTACCTGATTTTGTACCAGTTACATACACAATTTTGTTTGTTGTGATTTTACTAGCATATAGAAATAGAAAACTAGCGTAAGGGCAGGGTATGGAGTTTAGTGGATTTTCTAAGAAAACTTTACCTTTTTTAGAATCAATCCGTAAAAATAACTCTAAAGAGTGGTTTGAACTTCACCGAGATGAGTATGAAAAGTATATACTAGAACCATCACGTGCTTTTGTTGAAGAGTTCGGTGAGCACTTGATGGCATTAGAGCCAACTATAAACTTTTCACCAAAAATCAATAAATCTCTTTTTAGAATCTACCGTGACACTCGTAGAATGGGTGCAAATAAAGTACCACTAAAACATCGTATTGGTATCATTTTTTGGCAAGGCTCTGGTAGCCGTATGCAAAATTCTTCGTTTTACTTACACTTTTCACCAGATGAGCTTTTTGTTGCAACTGGTGTAAGATGGTTTGAAAAACCTATGCTTGATGCATATAGGGAGTATATAAAAGATAAGTACAAGAGAGAGGAGTTAAATGATTTACTTCACTCACTTATGCAAAAGGGTTATAGTGTCATAGAAAAAGGCTACAAACGCTTCCCAAGAGGTGTTACTAAAGAAACTATAAACTCACACCTTTTTCTTTACAAAGGTATGGCGACTTATAAGATACTAGACCCTAAGCTTATTGAAGATGGAGATAAGTTGATAGATACTCTGTATAAAATCTATGAAGATATGCTACCATTACAAAAAATAGTTTATGAGATTAGTTTGAGAGTAAAAGAGGATTAGATATATATGGCAAAAGAAGCAGTAATACTTTTAAATATGGGTGGACCAAATAACTTAGAAGAGGTTGAACTTTTTTTAAGAAATATGTTCTCTGATAAGTATATTTTAACTATGAAAAGTAATGCTCTTCGTAAGATGATTGGTGGGCTTATAGTTTTTAATCGTACTGAGAGTTCTCAAGAGATATATCGTACACTTGGTGGAAAATCGCCAATAGTTGGGCATACAAAATCTTTAGTAAAAAAACTTCAAGAAAAACTAGGCTCAAATGTTATAGTTGATTTTGCTATGCGTTATACTCCACCTTTTGCTCCTGAAGTAATTGAGCGTTTAAATAAAGAAGATGTTGAAAAGATTTATCTTATACCACTTTATCCACAACACTCATCAACTACTACTACATCTTCACTTGAAGATTTTGAAGAGAGTTATCATAAAAGTGATGGTGAAGCTATACTTGTTGAGAAAAAACATTTTTTTGAAAATGAAAAGTATAATTTGTCAATTATTCAAAGAATAAAAGAGCAGATGAATAACTCAAAATATGAAGATTTTGATTTAATACTTTCAGCTCATGGTCTACCAAAAAAGATTATAGATGCTGGTGATGTTTACCAGCGTCATGTTGAAAAACACACAGAGATTTTAAAAAAAATGTTAAAAGATGAAAAGATGAATTTTCATGAAATTCATTTAGCATATCAGTCAAAAGTTGGACCAATGGAGTGGCTGAAACCAGCACTTGAAGATAAGCTGAAAAATGTTAGAAACAAGGGTGTGATTATCTTTCCTCTTGCCTTTACTATTGATAACTCTGAAACTGATTTTGAATTAGATATTGAGTATAGAGAGATAGCAGAAGAGTTAGGTTTTAAAGATTATAGAGTGTGTCGTTGCCCAAATGACAGTGAATTGTTTGTAGATTCTCTTTATGAGATATATGAAAAAATGAAATAATTTAAAATATAAGGAATACTTGATGTTAAAAAAAAGTTTGTTTATAATGATATTAATCTATTCGTATGCTCTTCAAGCATTTGAACTGCCTTCTGTTTCTACTGGTTCAACAAGTAAAGCAGAGATAGTTTTTTTCAATGCTGATTCTGTTTTGGTTGATGAAAAACTATCTTATGTACTAAGATGGAAAACTGCAAATGCAAAAGATGTAAAGCTGACATTTATAGGTAAAGTAGAAAATAATGGTGAAATCACAATAACACAAGAGGAGTTTAATCAAGGTGCTATTACTTTAAGTGCTTCATCTTTTAAGAGTGATTATGTAGATAAAGTTGTAATAAATCAAAATGAAGAGGTTTTTGATGAGGCTAACCCAGTGCCTGCAAATACTACAAATGAAACACCACAGTTTTATGACACAATCCCTAGGCATTATTATGGAAGACCATATAGACGTTATCCAGCAGGACACCCTGGAGCTATAAGAAGACGTTATTAAAATATGAAAGTAGTTATCTTTGATATGGATGGAACTTTATTAGACTCTAAAAAAGATATTACTAACTCTGTAAATTATGTTCGAAAATTAAGTCATGGTTTAGCACCACTTAGTGAAGAATTTATAGTCGACGCCATAAACATGGAAGTTAGAAATTTACCTAAACTTTTTTATGAAACTGATGAGTATCTAGATGAAGATAAAGTTATATTTGAAAAACATTATGCACATCAGTGCACTCAAAATTTGTATCTATATGATGGTGTAAAAAATATGCTAATTAGTTTAGTTGATAATGGTGTAAAAATTTCAGTAGCTACAAATGCACCAACACAATTTGCAAAGATGATGTTAAAATCATTAAAAATAGATGATCTCTTTGATGTTATAATTGGAGCAGATGAAGTTTCTCACTCTAAACCAAGTCCAGAGATGATAAATAAAATTTTAAACTACTATAATTTTGACCATAAAGTAGATACGGCTTGGATGATTGGTGATAATTCCAAAGATATACAAAGTGCGCAAAATGCGGGTATAGATTCTTATTTTGCTACATGGGGTTTTTCACCAATTTCTGAGTATAAAAATACTGTTTCACATCCAAAAGAGATTTTAGATATAATACTTTAACTTATAAAAGAGGGTATAAAATGTTTGATGGTGACTTGATTCTAGCTTTTGGCTTTATGGGATTACTTTTTTTAAGACAAATCTCTATACTTAAACAACCTAACAAAATTAACTATTCACCACTTATGATAGGTATAGGGGCTATAAGCTCTGTTGTGCACTTTATAATTCACCCAGAAGCTACTGATACTTTACTTATCTTAAGAGAGAGCTTTTTCCCACTTCTTGTAGCATTACTTCTTTATATTGTTATGAATATAATGCATCAGACTATGCAAACAGAGCAAGTAAAAACACAACATGAATTTACAAAAGTACTTATAGAACAGATTACGCAACTAAAACAATTTACATCAGATTTAGAAAAAAGAATGATAACATCTCAAGATGAAGATAGAAAATCACAGCAAGAGGTGCAAGAAAAGTTTCAACAAGATATAAAAGCCCTTGATGCTATTCAGATAAACCAAGGTAAATTTTTAGAGAAGTTTGATGAGTTAGATACTTGGCATAAAGATGTATCTAGAGCTTTTGTAGATTTTACAGAGGTACAACTTCCTTCACTTGATAATGTTGTTCATAAACATATAGATATTCTTCGTATAGAGGAGCAAGATCATTTTAATAAGGTAAAAGAGACTCTATCACAAGCAGTGAATAGTAGATGTGACATACTTGAAGATATGGAAGATATGAAGAAAAATTTACAAGGTATGAAAGATATGTCTAGAGATATTTCTAACTCTATAGTAAAACATACTGTTGAACAACTTTCAGGTGTTACAAAAGCTTTTGAAAAACAAGTAGTGTCTTTAAAATCTCATACAGAGGGAATAAGTACATCTTTGTCTGAAAGTGAAAATAAACTTGATAATATAAGAGAAAAAAGTGAAATGATAATGAAGCAGATGCTTCTTTCATCTAAAAAAATGACAGAATTAGAGAGTCAAAATAGTGATTTAAATGATTTATATTTTACTATTAAAGAATTAGTAGGTGAAGTAGAAGAGATTAAGAGTGATTATGTCAAATCTCAAGCACAACTTAGTTCAATTGCGAACGAGCTAAATGTATCTAAAAATCAAGATTTTGATGATATAAAGAATAAGATGGAATCTTTAGTTGAGAGTTTTACAGAACAAATGGATAGCTCATTAGAGAAGCTTCATAAGCATTATAATATTGCAAATGAAGATATATCTCAGAGTGTACAGTTTTTAGCAAAACAAGCACAGTTGAAGAAAGGTTACTTCGAATAGGTGATTATTATTCAGTAAATCTAAAATAACTTTTCATATACATCTTATAAAAAAAGTGATAAGATAAGAGTATATGAAGGATTATAAATGCAAAAAAGAACTTGTGATATTTTAGTTATTGGTGGTGGGCCTGCAGGTGGCGTTAGTGCTGTAACTGCAAAGATGAATTATCCACAAAAGGAAGTTCTTGTTGTTAGGGAATTTGAAAAACAACTTGTTCCTTGTGCTATTCCTTATATATTTGGAGAAACACTCGGTTGTAGTGATAAAGATGTCGCCTCTTGTGGAGTAGCAGCAGATATGGGGATTTCTACTCTTTTAGGACAAGTAAAAGATATAGACTTTAAAGGTAAAATTGCTTTTACAGGCAATGAAGCAATTTCATTTGATAAACTTATTTTTGCAACAGGATCGAAACCTTTTGTTCATGAGTCTCTTCGTCATTCACTTGCTCTTGATGGTGTCTTTACTGTAACTAAAAATAAAGACCTTATAGATAAGTCAAAAGCCTATATTGAAGATAAGAAAAATATTGTAGTTGTTGGAACTGGATTTA
>CAZZAZ010000053.1:0-11522 GCA_964652355.1 uncultured Sulfurimonas sp.
ATATCAATATATCTTGATATATACTAATTATTATGATAAACTTTCATCACTTATCAAAAAAAGGTATCTTTAAAGATGGAAATATTACTAAAAACAGTTGGTGCTATTAACGATGAAACAAGAGTAGAGATACTCAATTTTATCAACGCTCATGGTGAAGTGTGTGTATGTGATATTGAAAACTCATTTGAGATGATTCAATCACGAGTATCAAGACATCTAAAAATACTAAAAGATGCTGGATTTTTAAAAGTAGATAGACGTAGTCGTTGGGCTTATTATAGTGTTCGTTCACCATTGGATGAGTTTAGACAAGCAATTTTAAAAGAGATAGCTTGTTTAAATATAGATGTAAAAAAACTACCTAAAGGTTGTAATAATGGATAAAAAAGTACTAATTTTATGTACTGGAAATAGCTGTCGCTCTATCATAGCAGAAGCAGTTTTAAACAAGTATGTAAATGGTGTTGAAGCTTACAGTTCTGGAGTTAAGGCAAGTGGAAAAGTAAATCCAAATGCAAAAAAAGTTTTACTTTCCGATGGAATTTGGAAAGATAGTTACCATTCAAAAACAATAGATAAAGTTTTAGATATAGAGTTTGACCTAGTTGTAACAGTTTGTGATAATGCAAAAGAATCATGTCCAGTATTTCCAAAAAACACTCATGTCATCCATGTTGGATATGAAGACCCTGATGGAAAAAATTATTCAGCGTTTGAAAAAACTTTAAAACTTATAAAGATGGAACTTATAGTTATCGTAAAACAAGAGTTGGGAATGTTATGATTTTAGCCTCTGTTATTTTTCTTATCACTCTAATCTTTGTTATTTGGCAACCTCGTGGTCTTCAAATCGGTACTACCACAGTAATTGGAGCGATTATAGCACTACTTCTTGGAGTGGTAAGTATCGACGATGTATATATAGTTTTTAACATCATTTGGGATGCAACTCTAGCATTTATTGGGATTATCATTTTATCTATGGTTTTAGATGAGATTGGCTTTTTTGAATGGGCAGCTCTTAAGATGGCAAAACTATCAAATGGAGATGGGACTAAGATGTTTTTTTACTCCATTCTTCTTGGTTCATTTGTATCAGCACTTTTTGCAAACGATGGTGCTGCACTTATTTTAACACCTATTTTACTATCAAAAATGAATATACTGAAGTTAAATACTAAAACGATTTTAGCCTTTTTACTAGCTGGTGGATTTATAAGCGATAGTGCCTCACTACCTTTTGTATTTTCAAACCTTACAAACATTGTTACAGCAAACTATTTTGAGATTGGATTTTATGAGTTCATATCTAACATGATTTTACCGTTCATTGTAAGTGTATTAGCAAGTATGTTAGTTTTATGGTTAGTTTTACGCAAAGATATTCCAAAAATAGTAGATATCAAACTACTTAAAAATCCAGCTGATGTTATAAAAAACAAAAGCCTTTTTAACTTCTCTTGGGTATTTTTAGCGATCTTACTCAGTGGATATTTTATAGGTGATGCCTACAACATCCCGATCTCTGTTTTTGCACTTGGTGGTGGAGTTATCTTTTTACTAATAGCTTCAAGTATGAAAGTAGTAGAGCCTAAACACATTATAAAAAATGCACCCTGGCAAGTTGTTTGGTTCTCTCTTGGACTCTACATTGTGGTATATGGTCTTAAAAATGCAGGTCTAACCTCATATATAAATGAAATTTTAGTATTTTTGAATGCACAAAGTCATACTGTCGCAGTTGTTGGAACTGGTTTTTTAGCTGCAGTTTTATCTGCTGTTATGAATAATATGCCAACTATCATGGTTATGGATATAGCCTTAGAGGGTATAAAAAATGATGCAATGATTTACGCAAACATCATCGGTTGTAACCTTGGACCAAAAATGACACCATTTGGTTCACTTGCAACTCTTTTGTGGCTACATTCATTAGAGAAAAAAGGTGTGAAAATTAACTTTTGGTCTTATTCAAAATTTGGTTTGATTGTAACACCACCGGTTTTATTGATAGTATTATTATCACTTACTTAGGTTTTTCAAGTTTCAACACCGCATAGCTTCATCATACATAGCAATTGCGGTATTTTCTGTTTCAACAATAGTATGATATAAATTTAATTCAGACAGTGCATCTTTTTCTTCAAATCTATCTACCTTTACTATTGTTTTTGTATTATATGTTAAATTATTTAAAACTTCGCAAATATGATTTAATTTCTTATTATTTCCTATTGAAACAATAATAGAAGAAGCATCTTTTATATGTACAGACTCCAAAATACTTTTTTGTGATGCATTTCCAAATATAATAGGTAAATTTTCTTTTTGTGCATCTTTAACTGTTTGAATATCCAATTCTATGGCAATAAAATTAATCCCATCTTTTAAAAGAAGTTTAGCAATCTGTTTACCTAATCGTCCAAAGCCTATAAGAACTACATGATTTTTTAAGTTTTCACTATTAATTTTAAAAACTTGTTCATCTACTTTTTCTATTCTGTTAAATATATCTACTATTTGTGAGATATTTCTTAAAACAAATGGTGTCATAACCATAGATATAATAACTATTACAATCAATACTTGCCCAATTATAGGATCAAGCAAACCCTTTGCAAGAGAAAATTCAAAAATAACCAATGCAAATTCACCTAGTTGAAAAATAGAAAAAGCGACTTTAAGAGACTCTCTTGAATTTAAAGTTAATCTAAATATAGTATAAATAATAACTATTTTTGTAGCTATTAGAATCGGCAATAGCATAGATATAATTAATATATTTTCAAAAATTATCTTAAAATCTAGTTGCATACCAACAGTTATAAAAAAGACCCCTAAAAGTAAATCTCTAAAAGGGATAAGATCAGCTTCAACTTGAGATTTATAGTGTGTTTCTGCTATCATCATACCAGCTACAAAAGCTCCTAAGGAATAAGAAAAACCAAATTTATACGCTATAAAGGAAGAACCAATTACTACTAATAAAATAAAACTTATAAATATCTCATTGGATTTTGTTTTAGTAACAGCTAAAAATAATGGTTCAAGTAAATATTTACCAACTAAATACAAGCCCTCAAGTAACAATATTGCTTTAACTAAAGTTAAAACAATCAAATCTGACACTGAGGTATCTTTAACTGAAAATATAGTTATCATTAATAAAATTGGAATTACTGCTATATCTTGAAATAAAAGTACCCCTAAAACTTTACGGCCAAAAGCTTTATTGATATCTCCATTTTCATTTAATACTTTAAGGACAATAGCAGTTGAAGAGAGTGATAGAGCAAACCCTATTATAATAGCTGATTTTATACCTATCTCAAAAAAATATATTGCTAAAAAAGAAAAAAAAGAAGCCGTAATAACTACTTGAAGAGCACCATATATAAAAACCTCTTTTTTCATCTTTACAAGGTGTTTTACAGAGAATTCCAAACCTATTGTAAACATTAAAAAAACTACACCAAATTCTGCTATCTCCTTTAGTTCATTATTGTGAACTGCATGATGTAAATCAAAACTATAAGCTATAATAGTACCAGTTGCAATATAACCTATTATTGTAGTTATCTCAAACTGTTTTAAAAATAGATTTAAAAATGTTGATATAAGTATTGTAAAAATAATAATTTCTAACATAATACCTCTCTTATTTTATAAAAATCTATTTAATCTTTATATTATTTTATGAAGTTATTTATATATATAAATCTCTATCCTTCTGTTTTTAGCACGTCCTGCTTTTAGCATATTGCTAACTACTGGTTGTGATTCACCATAAGCTCTTGTTGTTATTTTAGATGTATCAAGAGAGCCTACTTTTGCTAATGCTTTTAAAATATTTTCAGCTCTTCTTTCTGAAAGTTTTTGATTTTGCATAACTGAACCTATAGAGTCTGTATGGACATTTATATCGACTTTTAAATCTTTTTCATGATTTATAATTTTTGCTATTTTTGCTATTAACTCATTGTTTTGTGAACCTAGCTCTGCATTTTTGTCTGCAAATTTAAATCCTGTTACAAAAAGAAGTACGCCACTTCCCTCTTGAGTCACCTCAGCTTGAGCACTATCTAGTTTCTCTTTAGCTAACTCATACAAACTAAGTTTTTTTACACTTTTTTTCTTTACTACAACAGGTTTAATATTTTGTTGTTTTAACTTTGCATACTCTTGCGTTAATTTAGCATAATCAGCTTGTGAATCTTGCAAAGCTTTACTAAGTGTAATAATATTATTTCTAATATTATCAACAACTACACTATTTTGTTGAGTTAGATCTAGTTTAGTTTTTGTAGGTGCATTGATATTTTTGAGCTGTTGCCAATACCAAAGTATATAATCCTCATTGGCAAAATCTTTTTTTTCAAACTCTTTAGAAAGTAATGTTATTCGAATAGCTTGTTTATAATGCTCACCTGCTGATTTTGCAAGAGCATTTATCTTTTGAGTTTTTGAGTAATCCGTTTCTATTGTCTCAACTGCTTTTTTCAACTCTTTAGTAGCAAGCGCGAAAGTTACAGGTGCAAAGTAATCAGCCTCCATATCTTTTGCCTTTTTATAAGAAGTTTCTGCCTCTCTTATAGTCTTAATATTTAGTGAATCTACATTTTTGTTTACTAAACTCTCTTGTGAAATCCTTGGTTTTGGTTCAACACAAGCAGTAGTTAAAAATAATATACTTAAAAGTAAAAAGCTAGTAGTAAAAAAAGTTTTATTCATAAAAGTTCCTTTTGTTTTTGTAATATATCATCTTTTAATTTTGATTAGAATTAATTTGTAGATTTTTAAAGAACTCCATCTCTTTTTTACGCAGTAATCTTATGGTATTTGTTGAGCCACTTACACCTATTGGATCACCAGCTGTAAGTATGTATGATTTCTCTAGATTCAAAATATCTTTACTAAGACCTGTCAACATTACATTATTTATAGTCTTACCAAAAGAGCACTCCTCTACACTAAAAGCTGGAATTACTCCCCAAGTCAGTGTAAGTTGCTGTCTAACTTTATCATCATGTGTAACCGCATATATGACATTGGATGGTCTATATTTGGATAATTTTCTTGCAGAATTTCCACTAGCTGTAATAGATAAAATACCATCTACATGCAAATCTCCAGCTAACCTTACAGCAGATTCATCTATAGCATTTGTAGCATCATGGCATTTTATATCACTAAAGCGAAAATAATCATACTCTTTTTCTGTCTCTCTAATTGTCTCAAACATTGTTTTCACCGCTAAAACTGGATAATCTCCAACAGCACTCTCCTCTGAAAGCATTACAGCATCAGTACCATCTTTAACTGCATTTGAAATATCACTTATCTCCGCACGAGTTGCGCGTTGTGAAGTGGTCATTGAGAGAAGCATTTGAGTTGCTGTTATTACGGGTTTTGCTGCATTATTTGCTTTTTTTATCAACATCTTTTGCAAATTTGGAACTTCATAATATGGGACTTCTATACCCAAATCACCACGAGCTACCATCAAACCATCAGAGTGAGCTAAGATTTCATCTATATTTTGAATTGCATCAAACTTTTCTATCTTTGCTATAAGCATCTGTTTTCCACCAAGACCATCTACTACTTCTCTTGCATTTATCATATCTTTAGCTTCTTGAACAAAAGAGATAGCCATAAAATCAACTTTATTTTCAACACCCCAAGCTATATCTTTTCTATCTTTATCTGTTAAAACATCTAAGCCTAAAGAGGTGTTTGGAAAATTCACACCCTTTTTTGAAGATAATAATCCGTTATTTTCAACTAGTACCTCAACTCCCGTATCTGATATACTTATAACCTTTGTACGTATAATTCCATCATATAGATATATATAGTCATCAATATTTAATTGGGCTAATATTTCTGGATAATTTATAGATACTTCGTATTTTGAATCTGCTGTTTTTTTACCAACTAATGTATCTTTATGAAAAACTATTTTATCATTTCGAACAAGTTCAAAGTTATGTTCTAACTCTCCAATACGAATTTTTGGTCCACTTATATCTTGAAGTATCCCTACAATTAGTCCTGTTTTTTTAATAACTTTTCGAATTTTTAAAAGTACATCTTTATGGTACTCGTAAGTCCCATGCGAGAAGTTAAGTCTAAATACATTAACACCCGCATGAACGAGAGCTTCAAGAGACTCTAAAGTGTCAGATGCTGGACCCACAGTTGCTAAAATTTTAGTTCTTTTTTTCATAAAAATTCCTAGTAAATAACTTTAGATAATAATATCATAAATTTTATTAAGGAATTAGATATAATTACAATAATTTAATATGACGGAAGAACCAATGGAAGAATACAAACGACAAAGCGACTTTTTAGAACTAGGCTTAATTAACACACTAATCATAGACAGACTAACAACACCTGGTGCATATATGATGGCACAAGATGGAAACGATGTACTACTTCCGGGACCATATCTAACAGATGATATGAAAGAGGGAGATTTACTTGATGTATTTCTTTATACTGACTCAGAAGACAGACTTGTAGCTACAACACTTACGCCAGTTGCACAACTTGATGAATTTGCATTTTTTGAGTGTATTGATGTTGCACCTTTTGGAGCATTTATGGACTGGGGTTTAACAAAAGACCTATTAGTTCCAAATATGTTTCAAAAAGTTCCATTTAAAGTTGGAGATAAACGCTTTTTAAAAGTTGTTTACGATGAGAGAACTCACCGCCTAGTAGGCACTGAGAAAACTGCTTCATTTTTTGAAGAAAAACCAAGGGGTATAAAACCACATCAAGAGGTAAGTATACTTGTTATTGCAAGAACTCCGCTTGGTTATAAGTGTATCGTTGAAGGTAAGTATGAGGGTTTACTTTATCATAATGAAATATTTGAAAACATAAATATTGCTGATGAAAAAACTGCCTATGTAAAAGCTACAAGACCCGATGGTGGAATTGACTTAAAACTCACTAAGGGTGGAACAGCTCAAAAAAGTTCAGACTCAGATAAAGTGCTTGAGCTTTTAAAATCTAACAATGGGATTATGCCTTACAACTATAAAAGTGATGCCGATTTAATTAAAGATGTATTTGGACTTAGCAAAAAAGCTTTTAAACGCTCACTAACTACACTTGTTGATGCAAAAAAGATTGAAGTAAAAGATACTGGAATATATATAAAGGACTAAAATGGCAAGGACAATAAAAGCAAAAAAAACAGTAGAGCTTACTGATAAAAAAATTACTTTTGAGATTGAAAAAATTTCATATAAAGTTATCCGTTTTTACCCAACAAGAATGACACTAGATGTAATAGTTATAGAAGATGGTGAAAAAAAAGGTCAACAAAGCCTTCCTTTTGCGCATTTACCAAAAAATATCAAAAAAATAATCAAAGCAAACTAAGGATATTTTTTTGACATTTAATCAAATCAAAATGGCTGTTTACGCTACATATCTAACAAATATCTATGGACTAAAATTAGCGAAAGTAAGTTCAAATATAGATAAAAAAAGACTTCGTACAGATTACTCAGTAAAAATGTTAAAAAGTTTAAATATAGATATAAAAGTTATAAATGGAGATAAACTACCACTTGATGGGCAATATCTTGTATGCTCAAATCATAGGACTATAATAGACCCAGTTATCATAGAGGTAGCAACTAAAGACAATCCTATACATGGGGATTGGATAGCTAAAAAAGAGTTATACAACTCATTTTTCTTTGGTAAATTTGTTAGAAATGCAGGCTGTATCTTACTTGATCGTGAAGCATCTCAAATGAGTGAATTTTTTAAAGATATTAAAAAGTGCGTAAAAGATGAAAAATCTATCTATATCTTTCCAGAAGGCACAAGAAACAAAACAGATTCAGCAATAGCCGAATTTAAAGAGGGTGCTAGAATCATCGCTATTAAAAATAGACTCCCTATACTTCCTATTTTTATCCGTTCTCGAGCAAATGATATTTTAAAAGATGCTATTAAAGATGCTAGTGTACCTAGAGTGATAGAGATAGAGATTGGAAATATAATTGACTATAAAGATAAAACTTTATCATTTGAAGAGAATTATAAAAAGCAATTTAATCTATAGCACTATTTTTTACCTCATGTAACATATCTAAAAACTCATTTTTTACGACCTCGTTGGCGCTTGCTATTATATATCCTTTATGTAAAACTGCATCAATATCTTTACCATTTTCATCTGTAACATATCCACCAGAATTTCTTAAAATAATTACAGCAGCTGAAAGATCCCAAGCATTTGCATTGTTATTAAAATAAGCTATATAATTACTAAAAGCACCTTTAGCTACCATACAAATAGAGTAAGTAGTACTTCCACCAATTGATACTAATTTTTTAATTTTATCCTCTTTAAACAATCTATTTAAGTTTGTAACAATAGGATGTGAACGTTCTGGTTTAAAATTCACTACAGCAACATGTTTATTTTTGCGTAGTGGAAGTTTTAGCATACCCATATAGGACTCACTATTATGCTCTGAAACAAAGAATTCATCTGTAAATGGATTAAAAACTATACCTAAGATTACTTTAGTATCTTTTATAAGTGAAAGATTTATTGCTGAAGTATTTTCATGAGTTATAAAAGCCCATGTCCCATCAATAGGGTCTATGGCCCAATAAGGTTTAGATTTATCAACAACTATGTCATCCTCTTCACCCATAACCTGAATATCAAAAGCATCTAATAATCTTTTTGAAATATAATGTTGCACCTGTTTATCAATATTTGTAATAGGTGTGTTGTCATCTTTAAACGAAAATCCAAATGTATTTGTAAGTCTGGCTTCTTTAATGATTTTACCAGCTTCATTAATAATTTGTTTTGCGATAATCAAATATATATCTTGCATATTAAACTCCAATCTGTTGCTTATTTTATCTATATTTGGATAACATATACAATTATAAAAATGGAGATTATTTATGGCTAGTGTAAAAAAATGTGAAACTTTAGAAGAGGTTAGAACTGAGATAGATATTATAGATGATAAAATTGTAGAACTTATTTCTCAAAGAAGCCATATGATTCGCCAAGCTGCAGCCTTCAAAAACAGTGTTGATGAAGTTAAGGCTGATAATAGGATTGAGTTTATACTTCAAAAAGTTAGACACTCTGCTATAAAAGCAGATGTTTCACCGAATATGATTTCCGAACTTTTTACAATAATGATAGATGAGATGGTTGAAACTGAAATAGCAGAATTTAGAAATACTGAAACATTTTAATATGAAATATATACTAATATTTTTAATACTCAGCTTCTTTTCATTAGAAGCATTTGAACAACTAATAGATTTAGAAAAAATAGGTGGTACAAAAAACCCACCACATAAGGTTGTTTTTGGTAAACATACAAAAAAAGTAAATAAAAAAAAGCAAGAAACTGTAAGAACTTCTGTAAATAAAAATATACAAAAAGTTATCACTTCAAACAAAAAACAAACTTTACTACCAGCATTTATAAGCCCTATGGAATTAAAAAAGATACTTAATGATTCTAACACAATAATTATAGATACAGATAGTTCCAAAATATATAATAAGGGTCATATAAACAATGCTATAAATGTGAATATACATAACTTTATAAAAGAAGAGTTAAATCCTTACCATCTTATGAAGTCTAATTCAAGTATTAAAAATCGAATTATAGACCTAGGAATTAACAAAGACTCCAAAGTTATTATTTATTCACATAATATAGATACAACAGAACTTAACTCTTCATACTTAGCTTTTATTTTAATAACATTTGGTTTCGAAAATGTAAGTATATTAAATGGTGGGTATATGGCATGGGTATTTGAAAATGAGCGTCTTGTTTCTTCAGAATCTTTTTCTGCTAAAGATGATGGTAATTTTATACCTAAAAAAAATCAAAATATTATCGTTACCCAAGATTATGTACTTAACAATATTGCTAATTCAAAAATGCTTGACGCAAGAGATTCTATGTACTACTATGGTACACATAAATCACCTAAAACTAAAGCTTATGGACATATTCCAAATGCAAAATCTTCTTACTATGGAAATAAATTCTATATAGATAAAACTCTTAGAGAAAAAAATGAACTAAATGAGATCTATTTTCAAGGTTTTAATCTAAATAAAGATGAAGAGGTTATTGTATATGCAGATAATATTTTTGTAGCATCTATGGAGTGGTATATCTTGTATAAATCCATGGGTTTTAAAAATGCTAAAATATATGAAGCATCACTTGTAGAATATTTTAGAGATTCTACTAATCCAAAAATAAGATTCAAGTGGGAGTAATCAGGCTGTAATATGAAATCAAATATTTTCAAATCAATTGGTAATTTGTTGGGATTAAACGGTAACAATAATTCTAATATTAACAAAGACAATATTTTACTATTACTTAAAAATATGTATGAACTTAGTGAATTACATGCAAGTATATACAACGACTATACTAAAGATAGTGATTTTTTAAAGTTTACTATTAGAGATGAGTTTAATGGGCTTTCAGATGAGCTTTTTATTCTTTTCAATCTTATATATGAAGAGTTTGAACAACATCTTAATATATTTGAAAAAGTACTTAGATACAATGAAGTTGATTTTGTTATTACCTGTAATAAACAAATGCTCTCTTTCATGGATGAAAATACTGCTAAGTCTATTTTAGACTTAAATAAAAATCTAATGAAGACAGCACAACATTCAGAAAAAGACAATAATCTAGCTGTAATCAAACAACTACTAGTACATAAATCCTTACCGCTTGCTGCATCAGCTCTATCTTGTATGCAAAATTATCCTATAAATACACATTCAGATATAAAATTTGATAGATTTTTAAACTCTAATGATACTCATGTAGTAGCTTTAGCAAATAAGATAAAGTCAGAAGATCCAAAATGTTCTTTACATGATAAGATGGCTTATCTACACCAAATACCTTTATTCAACTCTATAAGCTACAATGAGATTTACAAGCTTGCAAAATCAGTTAAAGTTGTTGAGTTTGAGCCAGAAGAAGATATTATTACCCAAAATGAATATGGAAATTCTATATATATTTTAACATCTGGCGAAGTAGAAATTATTATTGATAACAATAGAGTGAATATTTTGGATGATGGTGATTACTTTGGTGAAATAGCTATAATAGCTGGAATAAAAAGAACTGCTACAGTTAGATCTTTATCTGATGTAATTACATTAAGACTATCTACAAAAGAGTTTAAAGATTTGATCTATGATAATCCAGAGATAAGTTTAGAGGTTATGAAAGAGATAACTAACAGATTGTTAGAGAACTCTAAAATACACTAAAGCTAAAAAAGCTTTTAGTGTTATTTGTATCTATAAGTGATACGACCTTTATCAAGAGAATAAGGTGTTAGTTCAAGTTTAACTTTATCACCTGGAAGTATTTTAATATAATGCATACGCATTTTACCTGCGATATGACATAAAATAATATGTCCATTTTCTAATTCAACACGGAAAG
>CAZZAZ010000054.1:0-11495 GCA_964652355.1 uncultured Sulfurimonas sp.
CAAATGAATGGACTCAAAAAGAGTTTTTAGTAAATAAAAAAAAGCTTGCACAAGAGGGTGTTAAGGTGGTACTAGTTGATACTATACTTTCACCAATAGATAAAGCAGATACAGTTGTATATAACCCTTATGAGCTACAAAAAGAGCCAGCAGGTAGTGTGTTTGTGTTTTATTGTGATAGTGGAAAAGCTACTTTAAACAGACTTCATGAGTACAAGAAAAAATTTCCAAATCATAACTGTATATCACTAAAAGGTGGTAGAGGATACTGGCGAAAAAATATGATGGTTATTGATGATAACTGAACAAAAGCATTTAGAACTTTGTGATGAGTTTATCTTTTGTTTGAGTGAGCAAAGATTTTATGATGCACATGAAGCACTTGAAGAGATATGGTTTCCTAGGCGTTTTGAAAATAATGATGAAGTAAAGCTTTTAAAAGGTTTTATAAATGCAGCTGTTAGTTTCGAGTTAGTAAAACAAGGTCGCTTAAATGCTAGTGAAAAGGTTTGGAAGAATTATATAAAGTATAAAGTATATCTTGAGCAGTTAGATTCAGAATATAAACCTATTTATAAACAATTAGTTGCAAATATAGAAAAAATCAAAGAACTAAAAAAATTTAATAATTAAAATCATATAAATATGTTATAATTATTATTATGAAACATTATTTATTAGCAATACTTATTTTTCCTATTTATCTATTAGCAGATGTAACAACAGAAATTATTCATGCAAGTGTTTCAACTTACTATGAAGATAAAAGATATGATAATTCAGCACAAAAAACAGATGGAATTGTATATGGTTTTGGGGCTGATATACATAGTGCAAAATCTGAATATAAATTTGCGTATGAGCATGCACATACAAATACGAAACAACCACCATTATCAAAAGATTTAAAAGTAGATAAAATATTTTTAAAGTATGGGTATAAATTAAATGATAGTATATTATTTAACATAAATTATATAAATGTAGTAGATGATAACTTAGCCCAGACTGATGGTGGAAAAGTCTACGGATTAGGCTTAACATATGCTCTAAATAAAAATATATTAATGAATTTTACACAGTACTATAGTGATTATGATAATTTCAATGTTTATCAAAGTGAATTAAGTCTTGAATATAAAGTAAAAATTGATAATGTAAAATTACAAATGAAATCTATAACAAAATATATAAAGATAGATGAAGAGAATATAAATTCTTTTACTAAGTATGCACAAAACAATTATTTAACAACTGGTATTTTAATACATGCACATTATAAGTCATATCATTTGGGTACTGGTGCTTATTTTGGAAAAAGAATTTTTGCTGTTATGAGTGATGGATTTAAACTTCAACATCATTCAGTTGAGATAGACAAAACATATGTTCTTGGTATTGGAAAAACAATTTCAAATTTTGTTCTAAGAGTTCAATATATTTATCAACGAGGTAAAGAATTACCAGTAAACAGAGATAATGTAGAAATAAAAAATACAAGACTAGTTATCAACTATAAATTTTAGTGTTATAATTAACTTTGCTATAATTTCAAAATAATAAGGGAGTAGCTATGGACTTCTCAAAATATAGAGATGGTTATTGATTATGTTAGTGAGTACTCTTTAAAGATAGTTGCAGCATTATTAATATTTATCATAGGTAAGATGATTGTAAATAAAATGTGGATAATACGCTAGTATAATTTTCAGAATCTCTAATCTATTTTATACTTCTTTTGGTTGTTGTTTTAGCATCTTTAAATACACTAGGGATTAATACAACCTCTTTCATAGCAGTATTTGGTGCATCTGGTTTAGCTATTGGTTTGGCTCTTCAAGGTTCACTTGCAAATGTTGGGACTGCAGTGTTAAGTATAGTTTTTCATCTAAAATAAGTGATATATTTTCAGCAGGGCATAGTTACAAATTTGATTATATAAATGAATCAGCTGATGGTAAAACATCAACAGATAAGACGATTACTCTTAATCTGATAGCTGATTATTGGAAGTTCTTTTATCCCAAAAAAATAAAGATACAGTAGCCATTAGTGCTATAGAGCTTGCATATAAAAATAGATGTGCAGGGTATAGTTCATAAATATACCCTGCGCTAATTGCTCCAACAAAACCACCAGCACCGTAAGTTATACCAGAGAAGAACTGTTGAGCTAGAGACTTATGTTTATAAAGATAAAAAAGGTAAGAGATTGCACTAGAATGAAACAGGGCAAAACTAAAAGCATGTAGGGATTGTGCAAAAAATAGCATAGTGATGTTTTGAGGAAAATAAAAAATCAAGAACCATCTGAATGCTCCAAGAAAAGTTGTAAATTGTAAGATACGTAAAAGGTTTCCTCTAAGTAGTTTACCTTGAAAGTAAAGCATAAATATCTCTACAACTACGCCAAAACTCCAGAGGTATATAGTCATGTCTAAACTAACTCCATGGTCTGTTTCATAGATGGTAAAAAAGTTGTAAAATGAACCAAAACTGACTTGCATTAGTGTGATACCTAACCATAATTGCCAATCTTTTAGTATATTTATGTCATTTTTTATATCTTCATTTTTATTTAGGGCTTCTTTAAAGTGTGAAGCTATGAAAAAAGCTAGTATTGCAGTTATGAAAGTTAGGTATAACATATAAGTTAAAGCAATGCTTGCTGGGGATAAATATTTTACAAGAACCAGAGACACTAGTATGAAACCTATAGAACCAAAAAGTCTAATTTTCCCATACCTTTCTTTACCAATATGATTTAAAGAGATAAGCTCAATATATGGAAGAATTAGACTTAGTCCAATACCTAGTCCAATATTTGAAAAGATGAGTTTATAAAAATTATCTAATGAAAAATAAAAAGAGGTAGCACTACCTACTAGTATGATAAGCGCTATATTAAAACTAAAAGTGTTTAATTTTAAACCTTTTATGAAGGCAAAAGGTATTAAAAACCGAACTAGTGGACCAGCTGCAAAGATTAAACCTATCTCACTAGCTGAGTAACCAGATAGAGATAATACCTTTGGTAAAAAGATTACATATACTCCAATAATTGAAAAATAAAAAAAATAAAAACTTGATAATAATATTGACATGTCACATGATAACAATTTAAATTTAAATATATGATAGAATGAGTAAAAATATTTTTCAAATTATTTTATAGAGGGGGATGCTATTGTGATTAAAGAGATGGGTGATGAAGACTTTATTGTTTCAAAAACAGACTTAAAGGGTCGTATAACATATTGTAATAAAATATTTATGGATATGGCAGAATACACAGAGGCAGAGCTACTTGGAAAGCCTCATAGTATCATAAGACATCCAGATATGCCAAAGGCCGTTTTTAAATACCTTTGGGATACTATACCAACAAAGCAAGAGGTCTTTGCCTTTGTGATAAACAAAACAAAAAATGGTAATGATTATTGGGTTTTTGCAAATATTACGGCATCACTTGATGCTCATGGTAATCTTATAGGATATTACTCAGTTAGAAGAAGACCAAATCCTGCAGCCTTAGAGATTATAAAACCATTATATGCAAAGATGCTTGAGGTTGAAAAATCTCAAGGTGTTGAAGCTTCATTTGGGGTTTTAGTAGATGTATTAACACAAAAAGGAGTATCTTATGATGAACTTGTCATCTCTATTCAAGGTTAAGCAAACACTATTTTTATTTATAAGTATAGTTGCTGTTGTTGTTTATTCTTTAATCTCAGGTAGCTATATCTTAAGTGCTTTGTTAGTTTTAGTTTTAATAGTGTCAGTATTTATCCCTGCTTCTGTTAGTTCAAAATGTTCTAGTGTTACTTTTGACATGCAAAGAGTTTTAAAAAATGCTGCGAACGGAAAGTTAGAGGATAGAGTTACAAGTATAGCAGATAATGGTTCTACAGAATCTGCTTTTGCTTGGTCATTAAATGATGTACTTGACCAACTTGAAGCTTTTATGCGTGATATTCAGACCTCAATTGAGGCAGCAGCTTCTGGAAAAGTATATAGAAAACCTTATGCTTCTGGTTTGCATGGTATTTTTCGTACAACTACTGAAGAGTTATCTGAAGTTATTGACTTGATATCTGAAGGTCATAATGCGCAAGTTAAAGGTAACTTGTCTGCTCAGTTCTCGCAACTAGGGGGCGGTACTACTGGTGGTTTTACAACAATTAAGCATGATATTAAGTTAGCTCAAGATAATTCAGCTCTAATTGCAGAGGTATCTAAAAATACAGCAAAACAATCAGCAGATAGTTTGGATAATGTAGTAGATATTTCTCAAAAATTCTCGACATTAGTTGATTTAATAGCTTCAAGTCATGAGGGTATTATAAACCTTGAACAACGCTCAGGTGAAATATCTGATGTAGTTAATCTTATCAAAGACATAGCAGATCAAACTAATTTATTGGCTTTAAATGCAGCTATAGAAGCAGCTAGAGCAGGGGAACATGGTCGTGGTTTTGCAGTTGTTGCTGATGAGGTAAGAAAGTTAGCTGAACGTACACAAAAAGCAACATCTGAGATAGAGATAAATATATCTACACTTCAACAAGATTCGAATGACATGAGAAATAACTCAGATAAAATTTCTGAGATTGCAACAAGTTCAAATGAAGTTATATTGAGTTTTGAGGAAACATTCTCTGAGCTTAATTCTTCGGCAGAAGAGTCAGCAAAACTTTCAGAAGGGATTCAAAACCGTTTAATGGTAACAGGTATTAAAGTTAACCATGTATTATATAAAACAGAAGCATATTCAGCAATTATGGGGTCGAGAGAGTCAGTTGTATTTAGTGATTATAGGTCTTGTGATATGGGTAAATGGTATATAGCAGATGGTCAAGAACAATTTGGACATACTAAATCATTTAAAGAGATGGATGCACCTCATAATATTGTACATCAGTCAGTTTTAGAAAACTTAAAATATATAGAAGATGGTTCAGTCTTTAATTCAGAAAACTCTAAAACTATAGTTCAAAATTTTGAAAATATGGAAATTGCTTCAAAAGATTTATTTGACAAACTTGATGATATGATAGAAGAAGTTAGTTAGCTTGTTAGTGTTAGTATATTTACTTAACATTAACTAAGGTATATTATAATTTTAACATCTCAGTTATGTTTCCCCCTTTTGCATAAGATGAGATTTAATACTCTTATAAATTATTTTGACTTATCTAAAGCTTTTCCCCTTTTTTGGCTTGGATAAGTTATACTTTCGTTATGAAAATCATTTTAACAACACTTAATTCAAGATTTACTCACACATCAATAGCCTTAAGATATTTATATGCAAATTTAAATGAACTTCAAGATAGTGCAAAAATTTTAGAGTTTAGTATAAATGATGCATTGCAAAGTGTTGCTGAAAAGATATTAGTACATAAGCCAGATATTTTAGGTATTGGTACATATATTTGGAATGTTACGCAAGTTCAAGAACTTATTCATATTATTAAAAAAGTTTCACCACATACTAAAATTATTTTAGGTGGACCAGAAGTATCACATGAACCATTTCGTGTAAACTTGGATGATGCTGATTTTATTATACAAGGTGAAGGAGATATTGCATTTTATGAAGTTTGTAAAAAAATAGCAGATAGAGAAGAAATAAGTTCAAAGATAGTTAAAATGACAATGCCCTCGCTAAAAGAGGTAAAACTTCCTTATGAGTACTATACAGATGATGATATAAAAAATAGATATATATATGTTGAAGCTTCTCGTGGTTGCCCTTTCGAATGTGAGTTTTGCTTATCATCTATGGATGAAAAAGTTCGCGCTTTTAATCTTGATGAACTTTTAGATGAGTTTGAAACTCTTTGGCAAAGGGGTGCTAGAAACTTTAAATTTATAGATAGAACATTTAATCTAAATATGAAAACAGCAAACAGGATCTTAGATTTCTTTTTGCAAAAAAAGCCACCATATTTTGCTCATTTTGAAGTAATACCAGATAGTTTTCCGGAATCTATAAAAGATAAAATTAAACTATTTGATCATGGTGCTTTGCAGCTAGAGATAGGGATACAAACTCTAAACCCTCAAATTGCAGATAATATTTCTCGTCCCCTAAAACTAGATAAAATCAAGCAAAATATCTCTTTTTTAGAAAATGAGACAAATGCTCACATGCATCTTGATTTGATAGTTGGACTGCCCGGTGAAAGTTTAGAAAGTTTTGGTAAAAATTTGGATGAGTTGGTCTCAATGGCATCATGCGAAATCCAAATTGGGATACTCAAGAAGCTATCTGGAACCTATATTAATCGCCACGATATAGAGCAGGGCATGGTTTATAGTGATATACCACCTTATGATATTTTACAAAATAATAATCTTTCTTTTAATGATATCCAGATTATGAAGCGCTTTTCAAGATTTTGGGACTTAACTTACAATAGTGGAAATTTTAAAAAAAGTGTTAAGCTTATTTGGGGCAATGAAAGTGTTTTTGAAGAGTTTTATGCTTTTGGTTTATGGATGTATAAACAAACAGACTCAACATATAAAATATCTTTGCAAAGATTAGGTGAATTACTTTTTAAATATCTTAGTGAAGTAAAGAACTTAGATAAACAAGATGCAGCGGATAATATGTTAGCGGATATGATGAAGTTAAAAGGTAGGGCTATCCCTCATTATTTAAAAGAATTTTCTGCAAATTTTGTTGCAAAAGCCAAAGATGGAACTTCAGGTTTTAACAAAAGACAAATTTAAGTATAATAGACAATGCACATTGTAAAAGTATTTTTATTTTTATCGGTTTTGCTTGTTAATTTTGCTGAGGCACTTGAACCTTATGTAGAAAAGCCATTACTAGATAAAATTACTAAAAAGTATAAAGTATTTGCAAAAAAAAGATTTTTTTATCTTCAACAGTCACTTGATGATGTTAAGGATGCTCCTGACTTAGAAAAACTAAATGCTGTTAATGAGTACTTTAATGAAGTTAGATATATGTCAGATCAAAAAGTTTATCACAAAAAAGATTATTGGGCGACTCCATGGGAATTTTTAGGTAAAGATAAAGGTGATTGTGAAGATTATGTTATAAGTAAGTACTTTGCTCTTCGTTATCTTGGTATTCCTGCAAAAAAACTTTTTTTTACTTATGTTCGTTCTACAAAGTTTAAAGCTCCTCACATGGTCTTAACATACTTTAAAACACCTCATAGTGAGCCACTTATTTTAGATAACAACAGCAGAAGAATTTTTCCAGCGAGTAAACGAAAAGATCTTAAACCTATCTATAACTTCAATGGTGAAATTTTAAAAAAAGCAAGTGCAAAAAAGAAAAAATCTCATAAAAAATGGGATCAACTTCAACTCAATATGAAAAGGCAAAAAATATGACACTATTTAAACAGATAGCGATGATGCTATCAGTATTTTTATTTATAATTTTAACTACAGTTTTGATACTCAACTTTCAAAGTGCAAACAAAGGTGTAGAGGATAGACTCTATGATGATGCTAAAAATACTGCTACTTCTCTTAGTTTATCGTTAGGTGGTGCTGATGGTGATATTACTATGATGTCGACTATGATAAATGCAAATTTTGATAGTGGGAACTATAAAGAGATAATACTTATTGATGTTGATGATAAGGTTTTGTTCGAAAGAAAAATAGAAGATGAAGTTATAGAGGTTCCTTCTTGGTTTAAAAATAGTGTTAGTATAAAAGCACCAGTTGCATATGCTAATGTCTCTGCTGGTTGGTCACAAGTAGGGATTATAAGTGTACAGGGTAATGTAAATTATGCATATAAAATATTATACAAAATATTTATAAACCTTCTTATCTCTTTCGCTATTATTACTTTCGTTGCTTTCGTTGTTTTATATACTAGTTTACATGCAATTTTAAAACCATTAGCTGGTGTTCAAAAACAAGCTGAGGCTGTGATTAGAAATAAGTTTATTATTCAAGAGGATATCCCATATACAAAAGAGTTTAAAGATGTTGTTTTAGGTATGAATAACATGGTTTCAAAAGTTCAAGTTATGTTTGAGAAAGGTAATGAAGAGTTACGACAATATAAAGAGTATGAATATACAGATAAAGCTACTAATCTTAAAAATCGTAAGTATTTTATAGATAAATTACCTGAATTTTTAAAAATAGATGCTACATCAGAAGGTGGAGTAAATATGCTTATTGGTTTGATGGGCATTATTGAAGCAAATGAGCATATAGGAAGAGCAGAGGTTAATGATTTTTTTATGGCTATAGCAAATGTTTTTAAAAATTCTGTAAAAAGTTATGAAAATGCTATAGTATCTAGAATGAATGGTACAGAGTTTTCTATATTTATTCCTGATTGTACAGATGATGAAGGTTTAGAAATAGCAAGCCGTATTAATGATGAATGTAGTAGTGTTATCATTAAGATGAAGCTTAATTTAGATGAAACTTACATATGTATTGGACTTTATTCTTACAACTATAAGGAAGATATTGGTAAATTACTTTCCCATACCGATAACGCTCTTGCAAAAGCAAAGTTTGGTACAACAAGGGTACATATAGAACGATCTGATGAAGCTGTAGAAGTTATGGGTAAAGAAGCTTGGCGAAGTATAATAAATGAAGCTATATCAAAAAATAATTTTAATTTTGTATCATACAAAACCGTAGATTTTAAAAGTAAGACTATTTCTCACAATGCACTTAGTTTAACACTAGAAGTTGATGAAAAGACAACTTATTATTACGGTCAATTTATGGCATTAGCAAACCAAGTATTACTTAGCTCCGATATATATGATAGCATTATTAAAAAAATGTTTAATAATCCAAATATTTTATCTCCATCCAAAACTTATTCTTTACGTTTACCGTATAACTACCTATCACTTAATGGAACTTACGAAAAATTAGTAAAAATATTTAGAGCTTACGCGTTAAAGCTACCATTTAACTTAATTATCGAGGTTCCTGATAAGCTTGTAAGTGAACAAACGGATAGTATTAAACTTTATAAAAAACTATTTGAAGAGTATGGTATAGAGATGGGTCTTTTTGAGTTTATTGGAGAAAGTAATGACTACCATTATTTACAAGAACTAAGACCTGTTTACATAAAAGCTGAAGCTTCTTATTTTATAACACAAAATAATCAAGGTCTATCTGCCTTGAGGCTTATAACTGATACCGTAGGGATCTCTTTAATTGCTGTAGGTGTTATGGATAAAAATACCTTAGATAAATTAGAGGAAAAAGATATACATATTATTCAAGGTAGGGCCTCAGAGTTAATAGATGCAAAAGAGGAGTCTTAATTAACTCTTCTTGACTCTAAACCTTTTGTTACAGCATCGTTAATATTTGATTTATACTCTGGATTCTTTTTAGTTAGTTCTCGATCAAATTTTATGATCAAATTTTTATTTGTATTTGGATGCCTACAAAGTGTAAAAAGTATATCCATATATATATCAAAATCAGCATGCGTACGTCCAGCAGTTTTTTTAGTTATATGTCCATGATGTTTTATGATTAAATCAAGAGCTTCCCCTAGTTTTTCGGTTGAAGATATTCTATTTTTAATGATTTTTTTCAAAGCAGGTAGACTAGTGTCTATGCCATGATTTGTATTTTTGCTACTTTTTTTCTTTTTCTTTTTTTTCTTTTCAGGAAACATATAAAATAGTAAAAATATTAGTAAGCCTAGTATTATAATAAGGCCCATGATAGATTTTATGATTAGTTCTATATCCATTAATGCATACTTTTTAGTGATATTATACCCTAGTATCGTATATAATTGATTCTTTATAAATATTTATGTTTTGTTATTGTAGAATTGATGCAATTATTATTAGATTTTATTATTATAAAGGATTACACTTATGCTCGGAACTATTAAAGCTAAATTTATCTTAAACCTTGTTTTTGCTATTGTGAGTCTGATTGGTATTGTGTTAATTGCATATTTTATAGCTTTTTCAAGTATTAAAAATATCATGATTTCTGATATTACATCTGTTGCTGTATCTTTAGAAAAATCATTAAACTATATCGCTTCAAAAGATTCTAAAGCTTATGCAGATCAAGCTTTAAAAGATGAAGTTCATCATATTACAGTTGGAAAATCTGGGTATGTGTACCTAATAGCTGAAGATGGTACACTCTTGATCCATCCAAAAAAAGAGGGTAAAAGTCTTAGCAATACCTCTTATGGTAAATATATAACTTCACATAAAGAAAATGGAATTTATGAATACACTTCATCTACAACAGGTCAAGATAAAATTGCAGCTTTTGCATATATACCAAAATGGAATGCTTGGATAGTCCCTGGTGTAAATAAAGCTGATTACTATGATGAACTTCAAGAAACTTTCATACTTTACTTTTCAATTATTTTATTTATAGCTATTGGTATATTGATTATCGCTAACTACATTACAGGAAAATCTATTCTTACAAAAGTTATGAATATTCAAGATGTTGCACATGATTTAAGTGATGGAGAGGGTGATCTACAAAAAAGATTACCAGCTAAATCTAAGAATAAAGCAAAAGATGAACTAGATGAATTAAGTTCATATGTAAATAATTTTATTGAGAAGATTGAAAATACAATTATCTCTGTAAAAACAGATAGTCATTATCAAACATCATTAACAGGTGCGTTAGCTGATTTGATGCATGAGTTAAAAGAAAAAACACAAGAAACAGATAGGGTTGCTCAAGAAACAAAACAAAATTTAGAAAATGTTAGAGGGATTTTAGATGAAAATGTAGCTGGTTCTGGAGAAATTGCAGAGACATCAGCAAGTTCGTTAAATTCACTTACTAAAGCAGCTGATACTGTCAATAATATTATTGAAAAAATTTCTATAACAGCAGAAAATTCTGCAGAATTGGGTGAAAACTTTAAACAACTTATTGATGACATTGGTAATCTAAAAGATATTACAACAGTAATTAAGGATATTTCAGAGCAAACTAATTTACTTGCATTAAATGCTGCTATTGAAGCTGCTCGTGCAGGTGAACATGGGCGTGGTTTTGCGGTTGTTGCGGAAGAGGTACGTGCTCTTTCTGAGAGAACAAATAAAGCTATTTCAGAGATAGATGCATCTCTTTCGGTTTTGGTTCAATCAATGAATGGTGCTACGGAAGGCATAAAATCAAGTAATGTTATTATAAATGAGCTTGTTACTGAAGGTGAAGCTGTTCAAGAAAGAGTTTCTGAAGTTAACGAATCTATCACAAATAGTGTGAACATTAGTAATAATTCAAAACAATCTATGACAGAGATGCAAAGTACTATAATTTCCATAGTTGAAGAGGTTCAATATATGTCAGCACTAGCTTTTGAAAACGGGGTATTCATTAGTGAGGTAAACGATTTAAGTGATCAAATATCAAATACTGATATAAAAATAGATACAGAGTTAAACTTTTTTCAAACAGCAGAACTAACAAATTTAAAAGAATATGAAAAAAAACAAACAAATG
>CAZZAZ010000055.1:0-11321 GCA_964652355.1 uncultured Sulfurimonas sp.
TCAATTTTAAACGAATTTTTTCCATAAATTTCCTTCTAAAGAACTCGTTAGGTCATGCCTAACTATATTTAGTGAACGCGAATTGTACCCAAACAAACTTATTTTATCAAGGATACAGGGGGTAAAAATCAATTTTTACTAAAATTCACTTCCTTTTTAAAAGGAATATATAAAAATTAAATTCTTTCATTTAAGCTTTTAACTATATAATATTCATACAAATTATAGGAGATTCGTATGAAATTAAAAATAATCGCTAGCTTAGCTCTAGTTCCATTTATAGTTGGATGTTCAACTTCACCACTATTAGTTGATCTAAATCCAGGTACAGAAAATATTATTGTAAAAGATGTAAAACCACAAGGTTCTTATGAAGTTATCGCACCAATATCTGTAAGTAATGGTAAGGGTTGTCGTGATTTTGGTTACTTAGGGACTAAAGAAGATGCAATGAAAGAGTTAAAAAACAAAGTTCAAGAATTGAGAGGCGATTATGCGCAAATAACTGCTGTTACTAAACCTCATCTTGATGGTGGTTGTTTTAAAAATGAGTATGAAATTATGGCTTTGGTATATAGAAAAGCAGATCCCAAACCAGTACAGATACTAGTAGCTAATTCAGAAGAAGAAGTTTTTACAAAAAAAATGCGTGAGTTAAAGAGTATGTTAAATGATGGTGTACTTACTCAAGACGAATATAACTCGCAAAAAGTTAAACTACTTAACCAAGGTTTTAACACTAAATAAGATATGCAAATATTATTAGAAGAGTTTTATAAGACTGATATTATTCTAGATAAATTTCATTTTAGAAAAATTTATCTAGATAACTCAAGTTACCAAATAAATGGAATTACCCAGTCTGGAAAAACCAAGTTGGTAAAAAACTATTTACTAGAGTTGAAAAAGAACTCTTACCTTTATATAGACTGTAATGATATTCGTATAAATGAAAAAGAGCTAAACGAAAATCTAGCTATATTTTGTAATAAAAATAAAATAGATACCTTAGTTTTAGACAACTACAATGAAAATATTAAAATCGTAAATGTTTCTCAGCTAATAATATGTAGCGAAATTTACCATGATATTGGATACCTTAAAACTATTAAACTCTATCCACTTGATTATGAAGAGTTTTTAGCCTATGAACATAAGTACGATTCAACTGCATTAAATCACTTTTTCCAACTTGGTGGTTTTCCATCTATGCACAAAGTAAATAATGATGAAAGAAATATCTATATACAAAAAAATTTAAAGCTTTCACTTGATAATATGGAGTTAGATATACTCATTTTTTGTGCAAAAATGAATGCTCAAAAACTCTCTGCATTTTCTATATATGAAAGACTTAAACAGATAAGAAAAATATCTAAAGATAAACTATATAAATCTTTTGATAACTTAGTCTCAAAATCATATATTCACCAAGTTCAAAAATTCAACCACGCAAAAGCTACTAAAAAGATTTACCTATGTGATAACTCTTTAAAATCAGCGCTTAGTATTGACAAACATTTCGGTAGGCTTTTTGAAAATATGATATTTTTAGAACTTCTCAAATCTTCACAAGAGTGTTACTACGATGATGGGATTGATTTTTACCTACCAAATAAAAATGAGATAATTTTATGTAAACCATTTACTGATGAAAGACGACTGTTTAAAAAGCTTGAATCTATTGAAGCTTTTATATTTACTCATGATATCAAAAAAGTTACAGCAGTTACAATGAATAAAGAGGGAAGTATCTCGCACCCTTTTTCACAAGTAGAGATGGTGCCATTTGATATATGGGCGATAGGAGATTAGATGTTAGGAAAGTTATGCGGAATAGATGAAGCCGGTCGTGGACCAATTGCTGGAGATTTAGTTATGGCTGGATGTATCCTGCACCAACATATAGATGGTTTAAATGACTCTAAAAAATTGAGTGAGAAAAAACGTGAAGCTCTTTATGAACTAATAATTAAAAACTCTACTTATCATATAGTAAGTATTTCACCACAAGAGATAGATGATAAAGGAATTTCAGTTTGTTTAAAAAGAGGTCTTGAAGAGATTATACAAAATCTAAAATGTGAAGAGTATCTTTTTGATGGTAACACCAACTTTGGAGTGCAAGGTCTTCCTACAATGGTGAAAGCTGATGGGAAAGTAGCCGAAGTTTCAGCTGCCTCAATACTTGCAAAAGTTACGCATGATAGAGATATACTAAAAGAAGCAGAGAAATACCCAGAGTATCAGTTTGAGAAACATAAAGGTTATGGAACTAAGTTACATGTTGAGATGATAAAAAAGCATGGATATTGTGAGATTCATCGACGAAGTTATAAGTTGAAGGCTTTAGCTGATACCTTATTTTAATACCCATACAACCTTTTTCTAGCCCTCAAAACTTTATTTGCATACGACATACCTCTTTGAGAGTGTTTATGCCCTGTGTTGTACATACTTAAGGCACAGAGCTCATTACCATTGCATAAACTTAAATTGTGTCTATATATTTTTGCTGCAAGATCTATGTTTATCTCATCATCAAGTAAATCTTCGTTATCTAATCCATTTCTTTCAAAATGCTGGACATTTATTTGACATACTCCTACATCATACGATAAGAAAAGTGGATCTAAAATAGTATCCATATATAAGTTTGCAGTAAACCAGTTGTCAAAATAGTGTGGACCTTGTTGTATATTAAAAAGTGATTCATTTACATTTATAACATTTGATTCATTTTTACTCTCAACTTCAGCGATAGAACGAAGAGTATGTTCGTTAATATTATACTTTTGTGAAGAGTTTATAAAGTACTGTTTATTACTACAACCAGTATTTAAAAGTAAAAAAACTAATAAAAAAATATAAACTAAGTATTTCACCTATATAGCCAAGAGTATAAAAATAGGATAGATAATCACTCCTATATATGGCACAAGGGAATGAAGTGGTGAAAGTAAAGATAATGTCAATTCTTGAGAGATTTCTTGTTTTACAAACACTTGTTCTATCAAAAATATTTTAACGATCACATCGCTAGCTTTGATACTAAATAAAATCATCGCATAAATATTATAGTCTGTTAACATAAGAAAAATGAGACTAAAATAAAATGTCGGATGCATAAACAAAAACAAAAATACACTTTTGCTATACGGCTGATACATACGGGCTAGCATGCCCATGATAGTTTGAGCTTTTTGCCAATGAACTTCGTATAACTCTAAGATTAAAAATAAAAATACATAATTAAGTACAAGCTCATCAATCATTTTCGACTCTATTTACTAGAAAGTATCTAGTAAAATCACATTTACAAATGTACCCTCTTCTAGGTTTCCATCATCTTCACCACTTATCATAAGTGCTGAGTTATCTAGCATATTTGTAAGTATCGCCGAGCTTCCGACTTTTTTACCTTCAAAGTTTATGAAGTATTTACCATCTATTATCTCAACATTACAAGCTGTGAACTCTGTAAGTTTTGAACGCTTTTTAAAATCTTCACTTAGTTTTGCTTCAACAGTTTTGTAAGAGTTTTCACGACCAAGCATTTTTGAAATAAGTGGTAGTACATAAAGGATAGAAGTAACAGTAGATGAGTATGCAAAACCAGGTAATGCTAAAACAAACTTTTCACCCTTTTGAGCTACAAGTATATGCTTACCTGGTTTTATAGCAACACCCTTAAAAATCACTTCAGCACCAAGACGAGGGACTATATCTTTTACAAAGTCATAATCACCAACACTTACACCACCAGTACTTACAAGTATATCAGCAGAGTGCAGAGCATTTTCAAAAGTATTCATTATGGAATCTTTATCATCTCCAACTGTTCCAAGTTGAATAACTTCAGCGCCCGCTTGCTCAAACAGTGCAGCTAATGTATAGTTATTTGAGCTTCTGATTTGCGCAGGGTTATCAGAGTTTACACCAAGGTCCAAAATCTCACTACCTGTAGAGATTACAGCAACTCTTGGTTTTAATGCAACTTTTACCATTACAGTATTTAAACCAGCCATAACACCAATCTGAGCGAAACCAATCTTTGTACCTTTTTTTATAAGTACCTCACCGGCTTTATAACCTTCACCAATAGGACGGACTGCATTCGCCAAAGGAACTTTCTCATCAATAGTAATTTTTCCATCATTTACACTTACATTTTCTATCTGTATAAGAGTATCTGCACCACTTGGCATCATAGAACCTGTAAATGTTTTTATACATTCACCTGAATTTAACTCTCTTATCTCATCATGTCCAGCAGGGTTAATACCTAAGATAGATATAGACTCTATATCCAAATCTTCATGTTTTACCGCATAACCATCCATCGAGGCAGTTGGAAATTGTGGGTCATTAAACTCAGCTACTATATCTTGAGCTAAAATTCTTCCTAGAGATGAGCTAAGGGCTACATTTTCAGTACGGCTAGAGTGAACAGCCAACAGGTCTAACATATTTTTACTTGTTTCATAACTTAGTAACTTCATGATAATAAGCCACTCCCTTTAATTGCAGTTGAACGATCTTTTGCGTAGATGCGTTCACCGTTTCGTAAATCATATTTCCAAATAGGTGCTGAAGCTTTAAAGTCTTCAACAAACTCATCTATAAACTCTAAGGCTACACGACGTTTTGGTGAAAATACAGCAGCTATATATGATGACTCATGAAGCATAACATCTCCACGAGAGTGTGCCATTTTGATAATTGCACCTTTTGCTTTTGCTTTTTCTTGCCAAGATTTAAACCATGATTCTAAGATAGGTTCATATATATCAAAACTAAGTCCTTCAATTCCATCTTCATCGCGAATGGTCCCTATAAAAGGGATATATGCACCATAATTACTTTTGTCTTCTTCTTTGTACCAGTCTTTTAAAATTGTAGGTACATCTAAACATCCATTATATAAGTAAAGCATCTATCAACCACCACAAACTGGAGGTAAAAGTACTATCTTATCTCCATCACTAAGTTCATACTCACGAGAGCTTACTATATTGTCATTTACAGCAACAGCAGAGTTCTCTAGCCACTCTTTTAAGTCTTCATCATCTTGAAGTATTGTCGCTAATTCGTTTAAGTTTTTTATATCTAGTTCTAATGGCTCTTTTTGGATTGGACCTAAAAATTCTACTTTTACCAAAAGATGCTCCTGAAATTTTTTCGCAATTATAACATAAGCATATTTATGTATAATTTCACTAATTAATTTTGGAGTTTATTTTTTGATTTTTGGCAAGATAGAGTACTTAAACCTTTTACCTTTTCATGTATTTATGAAACGCTTCACCAGAAGTTCTCAGGCAAATAAAATTATGCAATACAAAAAGGGTGTTCCCGCTAGTATCAACAAGAAATTTTTATCTCAAAAGGTTGATGCAGCATTTATTTCAAGTATATCTGCTAAAAAGTATAAACATGTAAACCTTGGAATCATCGCTAAAAAAGAGGTTCTCTCTGTAATAGTTATTCCAAATGAGAAAAATATAAATGATAAAGAATCAGCCTCTTCAAATGTCTTAGCAAAAGTACTTTGTGTGAATGGTGAAGTACTCATCGGCGACAAAGCACTTCACCATCATTTAGCTAAAAAGCCTTATGTAGATTTGGCAAAAGTTTGGAATGACAGATATAATCTTCCATTTGTTTTTGCCCTACTTTGTTTTCATAAAGATGAAAAACTTTATAAAAATATTGAACACAAGTTCTTAAAACAAAAAGTGAAAATTCCGCAGTATATTTTAGATCAAGCCTCAAAAAAAACTAATATAGACAAAAAAGATATTTTAAACTATCTTACATATATATCGTATAACTTAGATTACAAAGCAAAAAAAGGTCTAGAACTCTTTTACAAAAAGGAAAAAAATGTTTAATAAATTTGCAAAAAGTGTGAGATGGATAGTTTTAGCTGGTATGCTTTATACACTCTATGTTATGTTTTTTAAAGACAATCTAGAGTTCAATAACCAAAGTGACCCTAAAGTTTTAATAGAGATAGCAAAAAAATCTTCTAATAGTCGTGATACTTTTGTAATATATAAAAGACTAATATCTCTATATCCAGATAATGAAGAGTACCAAAAACTTTATGATGAGTCTATGAAAAAACAGGCAAATAGAGTTATAGATGCGCATGAGAAAATGTTACTCCCAGTAGCTATTGGAAACTACAGATATGTTAGAAATGTACGTTTTGGAGAGGATAAGGATGGAGAATATGTACTTATTTTAAACATGACTACCATATTTGGACAACAAGATAAAAACACAAAAAATACTCTTAAAAAAATGTTTCAAATAACTCATGATGGGATATATACTCATTATGGTTTTAATGAGGGAATGAGACTTTTACTTGTACCTGATTTTGATATTCTTGATGATATAAAGATTATAGATTTGAAAAGAAAGACATTGGAGTTACCTCCAATGGATGAACAACTTAGTCCTGATAAACATCTTGTTCAGTAAAGTAACCGTTCTCAATACCTAACTTGATAAGTTCTCTGGTCTCTTTTTGAGTTCGCATATACTTTTCATGCTTTTGTTTATGGTTTTTTACAACACGAAAAAAACCCCATCCTGCGATAAGAACAACAAGTAAGAAGGATAAATATACACTATTTTCTTGATTGTCTTTATATAAATCAGTAGAAAGCCTTACTATATTATCTATCACATATATAGATGGCAAAGCTATGAACCCCGTCCAAGCCAAATAGATTACATTTTTAGATGGTATCTCATACTCTTCTAAATTTATTAAAAACTTAACATCTTTATTTATCTGGTTTTTAATCTTTATTGACTCTTGGCTATCTTCATCTTTAATATCTAACTCATTTACATGAACAGAACTTAGTTCACCCCACCTATTTAAATCTTTGTACTCTTTGATATATAATTCATCTTCATTTACAAGTTTGAAAATTTGTTTTAAATCTGGTTCCTTAGTATCTAATGCAACTTTTACATGATCGAGTATTTCATCATACTTACCATCATAAGCTATCTCATTTACAACTTTTTTTATATTTATCATTATGCAGCCTCGTAAAACTCATTAAATGTAAAATAGTTTCTTTCTAAACCACTTTTTACTAACGCTCGTGTATCTTTAAGTAAAACTTTGTACTTTGCATATTGATTTTCATGATTATTTTTAGCTTTTTTATAAGCCCAATAAGTAGTAGCTAAAATTAGTGCGTAACCTATGTAAACTAAAGTAGAATGAGTTGTATAGTACTCAGAAAATAGAGCTATCAAGTTATGAGCCATAAAGATAACCATCACTCCAAAACTACCTATCCAGATAGAATAAGCACTATTTTTAGAATCTACTTCAAACATCTCAAGGTTACGAAGTTTTTGAGTCTCTTCGTTTAAATAATTTTTAAACTCCTGAACCTCTTTAGGCTCATCATCTTTTATATCTAGTTTTTTTGCATGAACAGAAGAGAGTTCGCCGTATCTATTTAACTCTTTGTACTCCCAAATAAAATACTCATCTTTTTGTATTAACTTTTCTATCTCTTCTAAACTTGGGTCTTCATTATTTAGCTTATCTTGCACTTCTGTATATATTGTGTTATACATACCATCTAGTTTTATTAGTTTTGCAACTTTTTTAATATTTACCATTTTATATTCCTATACTTTATTACGTAGCGTATTCAGCAGGGATTAAATCTTTTGTATCTATTTTTGAAGGTGTATAAATCCCTAAAAGACCTTTTACACCAAAACTCATGATTACATTGTACAGGTAAAGTAACCAAGCTACAAGCATCATGAAACCACAAATTGCAGCCATAATCATAAAGATGTTAAACTCACCATCTATATAAATGTATCTTCTTAAAGCTCCGCCCATAGCAGACATACCCATAAAGAAACTCATACCAAGTCCACCAAGAAGATGTAACCAAAAATGCCAGTTTGCAATTTTTTGACTATATAACTTAATATTGTTAGTAAGTAGTGGCCACATTGTATATATTGCAGCATAAAGAGTCATAGTAAGACCTATTAAAAGTGCAGTATGAACGTGTGTAAACATAATCCACTGAGTATTATGTAGGATTCTGTTAAGACCCATGTCAGCTTGTAAAATTGCAGCCGGAACAGCAATCATAAAACCAAACATACCAGCAAGTAAGAACTTAAGTCTGTTATCCATAACAAGTGGTTTAGCAGACCATAAAGTAACTAAAGTAATGAAGATAGCGATACCTTGAGTTACTAACTCAAATGCAGTTACCATTTCACCTGAAAGTAGTTTCATTAAGTTTGGTTGACCTTGATCTCCAAGAAGGTGATGAGACCATACCATCCATGAAACAACAAGCTCTAAAAGTAAAGCAGCTCTTGCAATATTTTGCATGAAAAGTTTTTTACCAGTGATAAGCATTGCAAGTAGATACCAAGTACCAGCTACATAAATAAGCACAAGACCATCAGCAATTAAGTCAAGACCCCACCAGAAAAAGTTTTTGTATAAAAGTGCATTTACAGATGTATAATCAAGTGCAGCTCCACTCATATCTCCAACAATATATACTAAAATTAAAACACCACAAGTTAAAATAACCATAGCATCTAAGAAAGTATCAATAGTACCACGAAAAATTGCAACAACAGGAAGTGAAACAGCAGGCTCTTTAGAGTAAGGCTCACGACCAGTAATTTTGTACCAAATGTTAAGCATACCATCAATACCAAGTGCTGAAAGTATTAAAGGCTTAAGTGGACGTTTCTCATGACCCTCTTCAGTATAAAATACAGTGGCAAAGATATTGTAGATAAACCCAAGTGTACCAACCATAATAATAGCAATACCAATTACAAATACAAGTCCACCAATAGGGTTAAACTGCTCAAAGTCAACAGGCAAAGGCCAATACAGTGTATACAATGGTGCATAGTGAAAAATAGCCCCACCTAACCATGAGAGAACTGTACCAACAGCAATACCAATCCAAGTCCAGTTAGCTAACTTAACGCTATAAAGAGGCTTCTTCATTAAGTAAGGCACAAGAAATGTAAAAGCACCAAAAACTATAAGGTAAGTTGAACCAAATATACCAACAATCGGGTGAACAGTCATAATTGAGAAATAATGACTCTCATCAAAAAGGCCAGGGGTTACTGCATTTACACGCATAAGCTCGCCCTCTAAAACTGCTAAACCATAAAAAAGTACACCCATAACAACTGCACGAAGTGTTACCTTTTGCATAGGTGTTAAAGTATCAGCTTTTAGACCACCTTCAAAACCATTTATTAAAGTATTCATAAAACCCATACTAGTTACCTCCTACCATTGAACGAACATCATTTACATCACAACCTTTTACAACAACAGCATTTTCAATCTTCATGTGATAACCACCTTTAGGTCCTGAATATTCTGTTGATTGGATATGATAAGTTCCATTTTTGTTAAATTGCCACATAAGGTCATTTCTTGTACCTGGGCCAACTTGCATCTGTGTTACCATAGAGTTATCTTGTCTGAAAAGTCCAAAACCATAAGTCATATCCTCTGACTTAACATCAAACACTATGTATTTTCCACATTCTATCTCTAACATACCATCTTCATTTAGCCTATCTTGTGGTAAATAAAACTTTTGTTTTTTTACTACAATGTTAAACAGTTGCTTTGATTTGTCAAAACTAGGGTCTTTTTCAATAGTATGACGCTTAAAGTCAGTCTCAACCCAAGGGATTTTGTTAAATGTAAATATATGAATACTTACCCCCACACTTATCAGTAAACCAACATACATATAAAATGTAGCTGGTTTTACTATACGAGGTTTACCTGCTGGGTTTGATACACCCTTAGCAAACCATAACATTAGTGACATTACTGCAAAAACATATATTGTATATACTAGTTTTAACAGGTCTAATACCGATGCAGAATCTTCCATTGTTCTTCCTTTATAAAATTTACTTTAAATAGAATACGTAATTTTATTATAAAGTATATAACTTATAGTTGATAAATACTACAAATATATGTATAATTTTTATACAATATTCTGAGTATACTTTAAATAATATTCTGGTGTTGATTAGTAATTAATCATTTGGTATAATATTTCTAATATGTAATACTTTATTTACTTCTATGTATTATGATTAACATTATATTTATATTTTTTAATCTTAAATTAATTTCAAGGAGCTGAGAATGCAAAAAATAATAATGATTTTCTTATTAACTAGTACACTTTTTTCTGCTAGTTTTTCTGCTAGATATACTGTAAATGTTAGTATGTTTGGTAAAGTTGGATATATAGATTTAAATTTAAATGAAAAGTTTAATAAATATACTATAAAAATGGTAGCAAAAACTACAGGGACTGCTGCTAAACTAACTGGAGATAGGCTTGAAACATATGTAAGTAAAGGTACTATTGTAGATTCTAAATATATACCAGAGTTATTTATAAAAGTAAAAAAGACAAATCGTAAAACTAGAACTCAGACATACACTTTTAACCATGATGAAAAAACAATTACTTTAGTAGAAGAGAAAGAAAAGTTGATATCTAGTACTGAGTTTAATCCTATGAGCTTTAAAATAGAACAAAAAGAATCCATCAAAAAAACTAAAAATACAAAAATCATGGATAAATATGTCCCAGATGATGTACTGAGTTCTTTTATGAATACAACAAACCACCTAAATAAACAACATAGTTATAAACTAGAAGCTATTGGTGCACACAATGATAAAAAAGATGTAAACCTATATCTGCTTAATGATTCGCAAAAAGAAAAAGTAGCATCAGACTTTTCAAAAAACATAGCACATGTTTGTAATCTAAATGTTAAACCTCATGATAGCGATGATAAAACAGTAGATATACTGATTGGTTTTGATAACAATGGAAATATGAAAGAGGCTGTTTTGGGTGATATTTTTTGGATTGGAAAAATTACAGCTACAAGGCTTTATTATAAAAGTAATTGTGATTAGTTTTACGAATGGTGCGGATGAGAGGACTTGAAAATATCAATCCAATTCTCTACACCTCCCAAGATACAGTGTTTGTGAGTCATTTTCAGGGTATTTTACCACTCAAAATAAACCTTTTAAAATGCCTATTATAAGGTATATCGACTCGTAACTGACAACTAAAATTGTTACAGTAACAAAATAAATATCTCTTATACAAAGACAGATGAATTATAGTGAAACAATATTAAAATAGATAACATTTTTATGATACATTTACTCAGACAATTTGTCTGTGATTAATATACATTGCCTCTAAATTCAACAT
>CAZZAZ010000056.1:0-11142 GCA_964652355.1 uncultured Sulfurimonas sp.
ATATTACTAAACCTTACTCAGCAGACTACTTATCTAGTGTAGTTCAAAGAAATGTTAATTTTAAATCGGAGTTCTTATCATGAGTGATAAATTAAAAGATATTATAAGTCAACAAAGCGACCAACAAGGTGTTACAATTGATCAGTCTGATGATATAGTTCAGTTAGTTGGTTTTATAATTGGTGAAGAGGAATACGCTGTGCCTATTTTAGCTATTCAAGAGATTATTAAACCTTTTACTTGGACTAGAGTACCTCAAGTTCCACCATATATATTGGGTGTATTTAACCTTCGTGGTGCAGTTATTCCTCTTATAGATTTAAGACAGAAGTTTGGATTATCTAAACAAAAACATAATGATGAGACTAGATTTTTTGTACTTAAAAATGGTGAAGATGTAGCTGGTTTTGTTATTGACAGACTTACAATGGCGATAAGAATTAAAAAGACAGATATCGGTCCTGCACCTGACACAATTAGTGGAGATGATACGATGATTGATGGTGTTGGAAAACAAGAAGATAGAATTATTACTATTTTAAAAGTGGATAAACTTTTAGAAAGAGATTTTTAATATTTTGTATGAGTAGCTCATCTTTACAAATAAGTAATCAATCAACTGAAATCCTATTGAACTTCCTTGGGGAGTTCACCATCTATAATATAAACTCTTACGATAAACAAATAGAACTAATTGATATAAATAATAAAGATATTATTATAGACTTATCTAAAGTAAATTTCTTAGATAGTGGAGCTTCCATATATTTATATAATTTACAAAAAAAGTTAGATAATAATAAAATAAATTATAAACTTATATGTAACAATAAAGATATATTAGATATTTTAACCTTAGTAAAAACACAAAAAGAAAAAACTAACCAACAAAATTTACAAGATACTCAAAAAAAATCAATAATAAAAAATATTGGTATTAGTGTGTATAAAAATTATCTTGAATTTTTATATTTTATATCCTTTGTGGGTGAGCTTTTTGCTACGAAGCTAAGATACCTTAGTTCTTTTAAAAGTATTAGATATAAAGAGATATTTTTTGAAATTAATGAAAGTGGCGTTAGAGCTTTTGGAATTATATCTTTAACATCCTTTTTAATAGGTGTAGTTGTAGCTTATCAGTCAGCATTTCAACTTAAAATTTATGGAGCAAATATTTTTATAGTGGATATGTTAGGTATCTCTATACTTCGTGAATTAGCACCTTTAATAACTGCTATTGTAATTGCTGGTCGTAGTGGTTCAGCTTTTACAGCACAAATAGGTGCTATGAAAATTACTCAAGAACTAGATGCGATGAAAACTATGGGTTTTGACCCATATATGTTTTTAGTGTTACCACGTATAATAGCACTTATGATAACCTTACCAATTTTGATTTTTATTGCTGATATAATGGGTATTTTAGGTGGTATGCTTGTTGCAAATCTTGACTTAGGTATTGGTACAAATTTATTTTTAGATCGTTTTAATGAAGTTATATCTGCTAAACATTTTTTTGTAGGTTTAATAAAAGGGCCTTTTTTTGCATTTTTGATTGCTTCTATTGGTATATATAGAGGTATGATGGTAAAAGATGATACTCAAAGTATAGGTTTTAATACAACAAGAAGTGTAGTAGAGTCTATTTTTGCTGTCATTGTTTGTGATGCATTATTTTCTATAGCTTTTACTAACTTGGGAATATAGATGAAAAATATTATAGAAGTTAGAGATCTTAAAACTATTTTTGGTACAAAGGTTGTTCATAATGGATTGAATCTAAGTATAAAAGATGGTGAAATATATGGCTTACTTGGACCTAGTGGTTGTGGTAAAACAACTCTGCTTCGTGAAATGGTTATGCTTCAAGAATTTAATTCTGGATCTATAAAGATTCTAGGACATAATCTAAATGACATTAATAATAATGAGGCTCAAAAATTAAGACAAGAATGGGGTGTATTATTTCAATCAGGTGCTCTATTTTCTTCTTTAACAATAGCCCAAAATATTGCTTTGCCTCTTGTTGAGTACACAGATCTTTCTCAAAAAATGATAGATGAGATAGTTGATTATAAAATAAATATAGTAGGATTGAGATCAGCTGATTCAAACCTTTTTCCATCACAGATATCCGGTGGTATGAAGAAAAAAGCTGGTTTGGCTCGGGCTTTATCGTTAGACCCTAAACTATTATTTTTAGATGAACCAACTTCAGGACTTGATCCAATCTCAGCAAGGGAATTTGATGATTTGATATTAAACCTAAGAGAATTATTAGACCTTTCTATTGTAATGGTTTCACATGATTTACAATCAATCCATGATACTCTTGATAAAGTTGCAATTATAGATGAAAAAAAGATAGTATATGAAGGAAGTTTACAAAATATCAATTTAGTAGATAGTGAGTTTGTGCAAATATTTTTTAATACTAAAAATAGGAAATTTAATGAATAATAGGGTAAATTATACACTTATTGGTGCCTTGGTTATATTTAGCCTATCTTTAATGATAGGGTTTGGATATTGGCTTTTAAAACCATCATCTGAAGAGGAGATGAAGTACTATCATATACACTTTGATGAATCAGTACTAGGTTTAAATATAGATGCACCGGTAAAATACAGGGGTATTAATGTTGGCAAAGTTGCTAAACTTAGGATAAATCCATTAAATCCAGAGCAAGTAGAGGTGCTTGTTAGTATTTTAAGATCTACCCCAATAAAATCAGATACAGTCGCAAAATTAACATCACAAGGCATAACAGGGCTTAGTTATATAAATCTTAGTTTAGGTACAAATGCAGCAAAGGAATTAAAAGTGGAAGAGGGTGAAACATACCCAGTTATAAAAACTGAACCATCACTGTTTGTAAAACTTGAAAACTCCTTTGGTAATGTTTCAGATAACCTCTCTAGTACACTTATACAAACTCAAAAACTATTAAATGATAACAATCAAAAATATTTTTCTTCTTTACTAAATAATAGTTCAGAATCTATGTCTAGAGTAAAAGAGATTTTAAATGATGAAAATCAAAAGCAAATAACTATTCTCTTACAAAAGAGTGCTTCTTTAGTAGATAAGCTAGATAGTCTCTTTAATCAAAAAACTATAAAAGATTTTCAAAGTAGTATGAAAAATTTAAATAGTGCAAGTGCAAAATTAGATATTTTGATGCCAAAAGTAGATAAGTTTTTGAACAACTCTATAGAGTGGGAAGATAAAGTCTCTGGTTCTTTTAACTCAATCACAAAAAGTTATTATAATATTAGCTCTGCAATGCTTGAGTTTAAAAAAGCAGTTGCTAGTGGTCAGTTTAACTTTAAAGATATGTCTAGTGATTTTATACCTACGATGAATCAAACATTTATAGAGATGCAACAGTTAATTATAAAATTAGAAGAGGCAATAAACCAGTATGAAAGAAGTCCAGGTGATATTTTATTTAAACAAGAAAAAATTAAAAAAGGACCAGGGGAGGATTAAGATATGAAATTATTATTTTTAAGTTTATCATTTTTATTATTTTCAGCGTGCACAATTAAAAAACCATCTGTTACAGAATATAGAATTATAACAAATAATATAATTTTAAAAAATAAAATTAATGGATGTAGAAATAAGTCCATTAAAATTGCGCAGGCATTTAGTTCCGCATCGTTAATGAGTACAAATATGGATTATATTTTAGAAAATAATAAAACATTTTCGTACTCACAATCACAGTGGAAGAGTACACCAAATAGGGCTATATCCTTAGAAGTTTTAAAAAACATAAGAGAATCAAAACTTTTTAAATATACACAAAACTCTAAAACTAGGAGTAAAAGTGATCTATTATTGGAGACAAATATAGAAGACTTTACTCAATACTATAATGATGATTTATCAATTTCATATGTAAAAATTGTTATAAGTTTTACATTAATAGATATTAAAACAAATAATGTAATTGCGGCAGATACATTCAAAGTAAAATTAGATACAGTTTCAAATGATGCACAAGGTGGAACAAGCGCTTTAAATGTAGCTTTAAGTTCAGTTTTAGAGCAAATGACACAATGGATTGGTAGCACTTGTAAATGATAAAAGAAAAAGAGTATAAAAATAGAAGAAAAAAATTATTATCAAAATTATCTAAAAATAGTGTTTGTATTATTTTTAGTGCTCAAAATAAAACTCGTTCAAATGATACACAATACCCATATAGACAAGATAGTGATTTTTATTATTTAACAGGTTTTAAAGAAGATAATTCAGCATTAGTTTTTGTGAAAAATAAGAATAAAAGTAAAGTTATCTTATTTGTTCAAGAAAAAAATAAAGAGCTTGAACTTTGGACGGGCAAAAGATTAGGTACTAAAAAAGCTAAAGAACAGTTTGATATTGATGAAGTTTTTGCAAGTAAAGATATAAATAAAAAGATGAAAAAGTATATAGGTAATAGTAAATCATTATATTGTGATTTAAAGTCATCTAATAAAAAAGTTAAAAAAATTATTTCACTTTCAAAGTCTTTGAAAAATCATGACAATATTTCATCACTTATTGGTAAAATGAGATTAATAAAATCAAAAAATGAAATAAAGATAATACAAAAAGCAATAAATATAACAACTGAGGCCCATCACTACGCTATGAGTAGAAAAAAGATAGGTAAACGGGAATATGAACTTCAAGCAGAAATCGAGTACATTTTTAAGAAAAATGGTGCATATAGTGATGCATATACTTCTATTGTTGCTTGCGGTGATTCAGCCAATACTCTTCATTATATTAGTAATAATAAAATACTGATAAATTATGAACTTATTTTAATAGATGCTGGATGTGAATATGAATATTACGCTAGTGATATTACTAGAACTATTCCAGTAAATGGTAAGTTTACACCAGCTCAAAAAGATATTTATCAGTTAGTTTTAGATACGCAAATTAAAATCATTAAAATGATAAAACCAAATATAAAAAGAACAAAACTTCAAAAAGAAACTGAAAAACTTTTAACAAAAGGTTTAGTAAAACTTGGAATCTTAAAAGGTAGTGTTAAAAAACTTCTTAAAAAGAAAAAGCATAAGGCTTATTATCCACATGGAATAGGACATTGGATGGGACTAGATGTTCACGATAAAGCTCCATATTTGGATGAAAATAAAAAGGAAATTGTTTTAAAAAAAGGTATGGTCTTAACTATTGAACCAGGACTTTATCTAAACAAGGATGATAAAAATATACCTAAAAAATATCGTGGAATAGGGATACGGATAGAGGATGATATTTTAATAACTAAAGGTGGATATAGAAATTTATCTTCAAATATCGTTAAAACTATTAAAGATATTGAAGAGTATAGTAACTAGATATAACTATATGTCCATCCAGTTAAATTTTCATTTTTAGCTTCAAAGAAGTTATCTGAATCTGCTAAAAAATCCATAACAAGCATTGGTGTATGTGGAATATCATTCATATCTTGTGGTCTAACAATAAGTAGTGGCATTGGTGTATCTTGAGCACCCTCTGAGAAACCAACTGGCATTATTCTTATCATAATTTCAGCTGGATTTGTAATACCTTCATTTTGCAAAAATTTATTCATAATATCTTTTTGAATCTCTTTTGCTATATCATCTGAAGTATTTAAAAATATACTAAAGTGAATAGGAGTCTTAGTAAAGTTCTTAGGGGCTGGAGCTGCCATAATAATATATTCAACATTATTTAAGTGTTGTTTTATCTCTATAGTATCAAGATATTTTTTAGTTGCTATTGACTCTGCTATTGGCAAGTTAAGAGTCCTCTCCAGTTAGTTTTTTCCCAGTCTCTTGTTCTATCTCGGATTGAAGCTTTGACATCTCAAAACGAATAGTATCCATAACAGGAAGTGGTACATTATCATCTTTCATCCAGATAACTTCATCTATATTACCACCATAATCAGCTCCAAGTTTTTCAACCATTTTAGAATATGATGATAGAGAATCACAAATCTCAACTCTATCGTCAACACAATCTTTAAGCTCTATAAACCATTCCTCATTACTACCCGTAACCATTTTAATAGTAGATTCAAATATTACAGCCATGCTTATCTCTCAGTTGCATCAAATTTTTTAGTAAAAGTTGCTAAATCATCTTTTTTCTTTAAATCACCATTATAAGGCATATCTTTAAATGCAACAGAGTCATCATTTAAAACTTTTGGAACAGCATCCCCATTCTCAATAACTTCCATATGAGCATCTAGCTCATCTTCACTGTAAGCCATCTGCATATCTGCAGTGATAACATGAGGAATAGCTTCAATAATTTTCATTTTCTCTAACTCTTCACTAACACCTTCACCTTCAATAGTAATAATTACTCTCCCAGCTTCATCATGCATATGATAATCACAAGCTTCACAATCTTTAAGCGCTTGAACTACTTCATCTAAATACTTTGGTACTGTTTTAACTACTATACTTGATATATTCATAATATTTATTCCTTTAATTTATTATACTTTATTCGTAAATTACTTTTCTTATGTTTTCGCCGTTTTCTTGGCGGATTTTATCATAGAGTTTCTGATATTTTAATTTATCTTCATAACTTGCTGCAATTATTAAAGATTTATACTCAACTAGTATACCATCTTTATATACTCCAGATACTATAGTATTTGCCCAATAAAAACCACTATCTTTGCGTATATTTTTTACAACTCCACGCCACTGCTTTTGTTCTTTTAATGTATCCCATAGATTCTTAAAAATAGATTTTGGCATATCAGGGTGTCGTACTATATTGTGAGGTTTTCCAATAAGCTCATCTATCTCGTAACCACTGATTGTGCAAAACAATTCATTCGCATGAGTAATATTACCTTTTAAATCTGTGCGAGATATGATTAGTTCATCTTCTGGGACACTAGTCTCAATTAAAAATTCACTTTGATTATATTGCATATTAACTCCTATTTAATTTTGTATAAGTTTATAGTAGTGCTATTGCTTGAAACTAAAAAGTAGTTATTATCAATAAACTCTATATCTGAGATAGTATTAGAATTACCAGTATATGTAGCAATTTTTGATTTTGTTATACTATTTACAAGTGTTAGGTTGTTTTTTTCATCGCTTGAATATGCAATTATCTTTCCATTTGGACTAAGTCCAACACCATATACAATGAAACTTGATTTTAAATGATAAGCTGATTTAAAAGCAGGTGCATATACAGCTACTTTTCTATCTTGCCCTGCTGTTACGATAATACCATTTTTGTAAGATATTTGAAATACATTATCAAGATTTTGCCCAGTGAGTATTTCTAATATCTTACCGTCATTAGTATTTAAAATTGTAACATCTCCACTTTCATCAGTTATTGCTACTTTAGTTTTATCTTCATTTAGTGCAAAATCAGAAAATTTTGCACCATTTATTTGAACACGATAGTTTTGTTTTTTATTTTTTATATCATAAGAGATTATCTCGTTACTTAATAATGCTAATAAAAGTGTATTTTTATTTAAAAATTTTGCTTTTATAATTGCAAGTTTTTGTTTGTAATCTATAATCAATCTATTTTTATTATTTTTATGAATATGGATACGATTAAAACCATCTTTAGATTTTGATAGAAGCATTATTTTATTATCTATTTCATCAACAGAAAATATTTTTGAGTTTATGTCATCACCCATAAAATCTTTTACCATAGGGACATTAATCTTTTTTATATTTTTTTTTGTTTTATAATCAAAAATATCGACAACTCCCGCATCAGTCGCTGCATAAATAATAGAATTTTTATATACTAAATCTATAACGTATCCACTAGCTGTAAAAGAGCTAACTGGTGTTTTAAACTTATCAGCATATGCAGACAATGTAAATAGAAAAACCAATAATATATACTTCATTATAAAACCTTTATTTCAATAGCTTCAGTAGGACATCTACTTATACAAAATCCACAGTTTGTACATTTATCATTTATTTTTGGCATAAACATAGCCGCAAAATCTATGGCATTGTCAAAACATGGATCTTTACATGAAAAACACATAGTGTGATGCCATGATACACATTTATCTTTATTTATTGTAACAATAATATCTAAATATTTTTTATTTTCAACTTTTAATACTTCAAATTCACAAGCAATAGCACATTTATCACAGTATGTGCAACCATTTAATCCAAATTCTATGTATGGTGTTTCGTCTTTATTAAACTTTATAATATCTTCTTCACAAACAGTACCGCATTTAGCTTCACATTTATGGCACTCACTCTGAAAAAGAGATTCATCATTAAAGTACGGTGGTCTAAGTAGTCTCTCTGGCTTTTTTTCGCCTTTAAGCGATGAAGCTAGAGAGCCAAAAAGCTCTCTTCTCTCCATTAGTGAGGTAAGTGACCTGCAGCAGAATTTTTATTTGCAACATCTGCGTCAGTTACAAAGTTATCACCACCGTGAATTGTTGCTAAATCAGCAGTGTATTTTTTGTAATCCCATGAAGATCTAGACGCACCATCCTCTGATGTAAACTCAGGTTCGAAAGTATTTTCAACTGCTAAGTTACCTTGAGATTGAGGAGCATGACACTGTGAACAGTTAAATCTTGCACCTTGAAGGTGTGTAGTTTCTTTAATAGAGACTTCATTTTTATAGTTATCAACTTCATTTTTAAATGTACCGTTTATAACTTTATTAGTAGGTCTAAAGTTAGTAAAGTGTGATACTGGAATTGGTGTAGCACCAACGCCTGAAGCCATTACTGGATCATGACAACTAACACATCTGTTATCACCAATTTTAATTGGTAACATACCCGTAGTATCATGAGGAATCATCGGTGGAGCATCTTGGAATGCTCTTCTAATTTTACTACTACTCATTGCTTGGGCAGTTCTGTACTCTGTTTTTGAAGCGATTGTACTATCTTCAGTATAAAGGTCTGTCTTTCTAAGACCAAGAGATGCTTCAGTTACAGGAGCATCTACTTCTGCAGGTTTTTTAGCTGTAGTTTCATTACAACCAACCATAAGTACCGCTGCAGCAACTAAACCAATCGTTATCTTACTTATTGCTTTCATTTTACTCTCCGATTTTATTATTTTTTGCTAATTTTCTTATTGAAAACTCCAGAGCATCGTCATCGCACACTTCGATACATCTTGCACAATTTGTACATTCCCCCGAAATAACAGGTAAACTTTCTTTACCTATCATATGTAGTACTTGACTCTCTGGACAAACAACTTTACATTTCATACATAGAGTACAATTTTCTTCTAAATGATGTACTCTAACTAGACTAACTTTACCTACAAGTGAATAAAAACCGCCAAGTGGACATATATGCCCACACCAACCATTTTTAAGAACAAATAGATCAAGTAAAAATATGATGAGCATTGCAGCCCATCCGAAACCTAAACCAAATATAATACCTCTATGAAGCATAGATATTGGTGATATAAATTCAAAGGCTGTTACGCCCATTGCAAATGATAATATTAGACTTAATGCTAGAACCCAGTAACGCATATTTCGCGTAGCTGGTTGTCTTTTTGAAATCCTATCAACGCCAAGTTTTCTTCTTAAAAGTGCTGCTGCATCAGTAACTATATTTACTGGGCAAACCCAGCTACAAAAGGCACGACCACCTATAAGTAGATAAAATAAAGTTATTATAAATGCACCAATAAGCAAATCACTAGCTAAAACTGCACCAGCTGCAAGCATCTGGAGCATAGCGTATGGATCACTTAAAGGAACAACATTTAAAAATAGTGATGAACTAAGATTTCCCATAAGGATAGTCCAACCCCAAGCATTTGCTCCAAAATACAACACAAGTAAACCTATTTGAGTAAATCTTCTAAAAAAAAGATATCGATAGTTATTCCAAAGCTTACGCATTAGTATAAATCCTCCGAATCATTTAAAGAATCAAGTGCAGAATTTTTACTTATATTTGTTGTTGTTTTGATTTCATGCGCTTGTTCTAAACGCTTTTCATCATTTTTATCCCAACCTTTAATATAATAGTTTCCTGCTCTACCCTCTGAAACTTCTCTTGGAAGTACAAATATAGCTGGCTTCTCTGTAACACAAGCTTTCTCACAAAGTCCACAACCTGTGCAAACATCTGCATGAACAATTGGTTTTAGAAAAGCATGTTTACCTGTTCTCTCATTTTTCTCATAAACTACCGATATTGCTTCACCCAATAATGGACAAGCTCTATAGCATGCATCACATTGAATTCCCCAAAAAGCTATACAACTGTTATCATCAATTACTGCAAGACCCATGTCTGCAATATTGATATCAAGTTCTCCATCTGTTGTAACACTAGATTCATCAAGTGCTCCAGTAGGACATACTGGAACACAAGGAATATCTGGACACATATAACAAGGTATATCTCTAGGAATAAAATATGGAGTCCCTAGAGGTTTGTTATCACCTGGTGCAGCAAGTAACAATGTATCATAAGGACAAGCTTCAACACAAAGCCCACATTTGATACAGGTTTTCAAGAAATCTTCCTCTTTTATAGCCCCTGGTGGACGAAGTAAGAGTGTAGAAGCCGTAACTTCATCAACATAAGCACTCCATACAAATCCTCCAAGTGCAGTTATACCAGCACTTCGAGCCATATTTAAGATAAATTTTCTTCTATCACTTACGGTTTCTTTTTTCATTTTTCAGTCTAATCTTTCTATGCTTTGTAAATTTTTACTGCACACTTTTTGTAGTCTGTTTGTTTTGACATTGGACATGTCGCATCTAAACAAACTTTGTTGATAAATACTTTTTCATCAAACCAAGGTACAAATACTAATCCACGAGGTGGTCTATTTCTACCACGAGTCTCAACACGTGCTTTTACTTTACCACGACGAGATTCAACCCACGCAAGTCCACCTTGTTTAAGGCCTTTAGCTTTTGCATCAGATGGATGCATATAACATAATGCTTCTGGAACTGCACGGAACAATTCTGGAACACGCATAGTCATAGTACCTGAATGCCAGTGCTCAAGAACACGACCAGTACATAACCATGTATCATAGTTAGTATCTGGCATTTCTGGAGGATCCATGTACGGTCTAGCAAAAATCTTCGCTTTATTA
>CAZZAZ010000057.1:0-11137 GCA_964652355.1 uncultured Sulfurimonas sp.
AATATTACAAGAATCTACTAACTATGGTGTAGCAGAAAAGATATCTGATTTTTTAAATAAACCAGAATAACTTTACTTTAAGCCTTTTTGAATAATTTTTCTTATAGTATAAGAATAATTTATTTTAGGGGCTACTATGAAACAACTCTTTTTTACATATTTTTCTTATCTTTTTTTAGGTTTTACTCTCATTATTTTTACTGGATGTCAGATGAATATGGGTTCTTACGATGGCTTAATGGGTGCAGAAGATGCAAACTCAGCTGATAGTAATATTCATACTAAAACTACTAAGAAAGAGTTTAAACTAGACATACTTATGGATGCTAGTAACATAACCACTGAGAAAGCTTTTTATGGAACTTTTTCATATGGACTGTACGATAGTAACACATTAATTTCTACTGAAACATCACATGACTATGGCTCAATTACTGGTGGTAATTTTGCGACTTTAGAAGATATCTCATTTACAATAGATAATGCTTATAAAGATTTACATGTAAAACTAAAAACCTGTATATATGATAGTAATAACTGTGATGGTAATGTTAATTCAGATGGTGTATGTGTTGAAAAATGTAAAGGTATTAAATTATTTGGCTGGTGCCCTGCTGGAAAAACATCAGGTTTGTGGACATTTCAAACAAGTTCAAATATGTCTTTATGTTCTAATAGACCGGAATGTGGAAGTGCTTCTAATATTGCTAATATAAATGGTTTCACGGCTTACTTAAGTAGTCTACCTTTCTTTAATATTTTCTTTAGTAATGAAGACCCCGTGGATCAAGCTATGGATAACATTTTACCTTGTATAGCAATAAATGAATCAGACCACTTTGCAGTTCGTCCAGACCATTTTGATGTAAATGAAGTATCTGGTGACGACTTAACAAAATACCCATCCGGAAAAAATATAAATACAAGTATAAAAGCATTAACAGCAGATGGTACACAGAACACAGCTGATGGTTATACTCTAACTTCTGGTCCAAATTTTGAAAGTTTAGGTACAAACCCAAGTCCAAGACTATCAATGTATATAAATGAAACCACAGAAGACTCTTTACCATATCAAATGGCTGGAGAGTTAAATCTTGGGACTAGTAAAACCTTTGATGGCTCAAACTCTGTTGACTTTAGCTCTACTGCTGTAAATATGGAAAACGAAAATCAAGTAGTACTTTCTGTAAACTTTACCACAACAACAGCTCCAACAAATATTTATCAAAATATAATATTTGCAGTAAATTCAAATGACGGTGGTACAAATAAATTAAGAATTGGTACTGGAAAAGATGGTGGTATTTACATAAATGCTGGTGCTGGGGATAGAGAAGTTGGAAGTGGTTACAATGATGGTAAATCACATACACTAAGTATAGAGTTAGAAGATGGTGTAGTTCCGATTATCATAGTAGATGGTGTTGTACTAGATACAACAACTGCTAAAAAGAATGATGGATCTGTTTCAGCTGTTGGTAATACAAATGTTACACTAGCTGATGATGATAAATATACAATAGCTGGTGAATACGACGGAGCAAATGTAACAGACCAATTTACTGGTGATTTAAATAACTTTGCAATGGGAAATGGTACTGAAACACTTTATGAAGATAGTTTCACTTCCCTAAATAATCCATCTGGTAATTTTAGATTTGTAGATGGATATGGATACTATATACCACCAGTTGAATTTAGTGATGTTGGTAAGGTAAAGATCAAGTTTGTAGATAAAACCTGGGCTGCAATAGATATTATTGCAAATGATGGAACACCACAAGATTGTTCTGCAGATGGAGCTTATATTTGTGGATATATAAATGACTCAAATATTACTTTTGCTCCAGCAAAATTTAGCTACTCAAACATACAAGTAAGTGACTCAGACGATGTTGGAAATTATACTTACTTTGCACAAGATACAAGTACAATAGGTGCATTTGTAACGGGTAATGTTATAGCAGTTAACAAGCAAAACAATGCAACTCTAAACTATACATCTGCTTTATGGGCAAAAAATGTTGATCTAAATGTTAGTGGTGTGTATCTAAACAAAGCGACTAATACTGTGTACACAAATAACTCTTCATCACAAGTAACTATAACTAGTTCAAACTTTGGAGCTGGAGGACAAGCATCATTTACAAGAGCAGACAACATACAGTTTAACCTTGATAAGAATGATTCAATACCATTAAATCCTACTGTTATAAATGCAGAAGCTATTACACTAAGTTCAACTTCAACTGATGTAGAGTTACGAACTAACGATATTAACTCTTCACAAAGAGCAGCTACTGATACAAATGCTACCTTTGTTTACGGTAGGACACATTCACCTTCATATAAGTTTACAACCAACACAAATGTATCTGTATATTATGAGGTATATTGTTCTGGCACAGATGCAAATGGAACTGCATGTGATTTATCAAGAGTACCTGGGGTAAATCCAACTTTTAACGATGATCCTAGATGGTATGTAAACTCAGAACATAACGCTTCAACAGAAGGTAATGCAACTACAATTTCCCAGAAAAATGGTTCTGGAGATGTTCCAAATGTAACTCCATCAAACACAACTCCAGCAGTAGCAACTCTGACTAACAACAGTTCAATACCAAATCTTAAAACAACTATGCAAAACTCAGCATCTGCATGGTTACTTTATGACAAGTACAATAATGGAAATACAAACAATGAGTTTGAAGTTGAGTTTAGTGGAGTTGGAAAAACTGGATGGAGTGGACAAAAGAAAGCAAACGAAACAGTTGGTACAACTGGAACAACTACAAATAGTGGAAAAGTTGTAGATGTGAATAGGCGGACTAATTGGTAAAAAAAGTAGTTAAAAGATTTGCTTTTACACTCATAGAGTTAATCTTTGCTATTGTTATTATCGGGCTAGCTGTTATAGCTTTACCAAGCATGAGTTCTGTAAACTCTAACAATATAGAAGACTCTCTTGTTCAAGAAGCTGTATATGGTGCTGCTGAAAAATTGAGTCGAGTTCTAGCTTACCATTGGGATGATAACTCTATCATAAGTGGAGATAGTTTTGCTAGCGTAATAGACTTATCTGGAAATTGTACATCAGATAGAAAACCAGGGCATATAAACCAACCAAAACATAGAAAGTGTAATACAAATACAACAGCTGGTGCAACAACTATTGCTAACTACTCACTAAATGATACAGTAGATCCAACAGCTGTTTCTCTTTTTGACTCTACTGGTGCTCACGGATATAAAAAAAACTACAACTCTCAAGTTACTTTAATTACCGCTAGTCCATTTGGGAATGTAGATTTAAAGCAAGTAGATATTGCTGTTACTTTAACAGATGGTACTCCTGTTTTAAACCTTTCAGCCTTCGCTGCAAATATAGGTGAAGTAGATTTTCACCATAGGACTTATTAGTGAAAATTCGTACCGCATTTACTATGATAGAACTAATATTTGTCATTATAATCATAGGAATTATTGGTAAATTTGGGGTAGAGTTTATGACTCAGGCTTACAGCAATTTTTTGCATACAAGTATAAACGAAAGGCTTCAGTCAAACAGCACTTATGCAGTTGAATTTATATCAAAAAGATTAGAAAACCGTATCAAACAATCTACCATAGTAAAGGATGCGCAGGGTGATTTCAACCCTATCCATTATGGAGATAATAACAACAGTGATGGTGCCCCCGTTGGCGATGGGATTATACTAGAATGGATTGGTGCAGATGTTGATGGTTTTCGTGGAAATGATACTTTACCTAACTGGAGCGGAATTATAGATATAGACCCTGGTGTTGGTACAAATATATTAACTTCACCAGATACAAATACAACTGGAATAAACTCTATGTTGGCTGTCTTATCTACAAATGGAACAACCCTCTCTGTAAGTGGAAGTGCTTTATCTATTACTGATCCAGCTATATTTTTTGTTGGTGCACCAAATAACAGTGATACTAGGGCTAATTATGGCTGGAGTGGTATAGGTGCAATGACCAACCAAAATACAGCTATGCTTCGTGTTCAAAGGGTAAACGCTGATATTACTCAGTTTACTCCTGCTAGTGGTACTTTAGCAAATGTAGAGGTATATGAATACTATAAATTTGCTTGGACTGCTTATGCTATAGAGTTTGATCAAACAAATAGTAAATTATGGCTTCATTATGATTATCAACCATGGACTGGTGAAGATTTGTCTAATGGGAACAAAGAACTAATAATGGATAACGTAACTACATTTAGATTTACAGCAGTAAATACAATGATAAAAATTCAAGTATGTGTAGGGAGCGATTTAATAATAGATAAAAATTCACCAAACAATGGATACTCCATGTGTAGAGAAAAGACAATATTTTGAGAACTTCTAAATCAAAAAACTTTAGAGATGGTTTTGCTATGATTATGGCTATTGGGGCGGTTGTAGTAATTGCTGGAGTTATGGCTATATCTTTGTCTTTATCAACAAAGTCAGTAAAAAGAACAACAGATATTTATCTTTACGAACAGGCGAACATACATCTCAAAAGTGCTGCAGAATTTGCTCTCCTTACTATTGCAAATACCGGAGCTTGTACAGCAAACCCTATTATAAATACATCTCCAGACGGAATATTTACATTAAATGTTTCTGTGTTATATAGTTACGATACTACTAGCCAATGTGGTGGTAATCTTGATTTTGCCCCGGTAACTACTCCTGAACAAAATGGATCAGTCCTTATGGATATAACTGTAAGTACAAATGCAGGGACTGAACCAATCCGTGTTTTTAAAAGAACCATCCAAAAACTTTAATTTATAAATATATTTAGCTTAGCAATGATATAATCTTTTATATTTAATAACTAAAGGATTTTACCATGAACATTTCATTAACTGGAAGACATGTTGAACTAACAGAGCCAATCAAAACTCATATGAACTCATCTATTGAGACACTAAACAAATTTAATATGGATATCATATCTGTAAATGTAATTGCATCTACTCAAACTAAAAAAGGTAAAGAACACTCTATGGTTGAGTTTGTAATCCACCTTTCACATAAAAATTCTGTAATCATAAAACAAAATGATGATGACTTATATGCAGCTATCGATATGGCAACATCTCGTGCACAAAAAGCACTTAGACGTATGCATGACAAAGGTATCTCTAATCATAAAGATGGCATAAATGAAGCTAAAAATGAAGCAAGTGCTAGTGTTGACTTAAGCCAAGCAGGCGAAGCTCTTGAAGATGAGATCGTACCAGTTGAGCTTGAACTTTACAAACCTCGTGAAGTTGAAGATGTTTTAAATGACTTAAAAGAATCAAAAAAAATGTTTGAGATTTTCTTAGATAACGAAGGTAAAACTCGCGTTCTTTATAAAAGAAACGATGCTAAATTTGGACTTTATTAATGCCTTCGGCTTTGAGTGCAGGGAATGTTTTTCTATGAAAAACGTTCACCGGAACTCATAGTAGAGACGAGGGTAGTCTTTACTCTTTCAACAACACTAAAATCTTCAGCTAAATCAATCCACTTAAATTGAACTCCACTTTGATTTGTACCTTTGAGTAAATCTCCACTCTTTCTATACTTTAAATCCAAATTCGCAATATCAAAACCACTTATTGTTTGCGTAAACTTCTCTAACCTATCAGAACTATCTTTGTTTGTATAAAGATAACAGTAACCTTTTAAACCTGTACGACTAACTCTTCCTCGAAGTTGATGAAGAGTAGATAGACCCAAACGTTCTGCTCCAACTATAACCACTGTTGAGAGTCTGGGAAGTGATATCCCAACCTCTACAACAGTTGTAGCGATAAGTATATTTCCAGAGTTAACAAAATCTTGTAATACCTGCTCTTTTTCTTTATCTTTTCCATGAGTTACATATACATTTTCAAAATTTTTTTCCCAAAACCCACGAGCTTCATCTATGCTTTGATAATCAAGCATTTCACTTTGTTCAACTAAAGGATACACCAAAAGAACTTGATTCCCTTTTTTTACTTCAAACCCAATATGCTCTAACAAATCTTGAAAATCACTTTTATGAATAACTTTACTTGTAATATCTTTTTTAAATGGCGTTGAAGTTATTAGGCTTACATCTATATGTGCTGTTTCTATCATAGCTTGAGTACGAGGAATTGGAGTGGCAGAGAACTGTAAAAAATGAGGTTTTATTTCTTTTTCACTTACTAACTTTTCTAGTTTATTTCTTTGAACAGTTCCAAAACGATGTTGTTCATCAACCATAACGAGCCCAACTTGAGGTAATTCTCTATATAAAAGTGCATGAGTACCTATGATAAAATCATACTCTTCAAGGTCTATTTTCTTACTCTTGTTTGTAACTAACACACACTTTAAATATGGTAAAAATTTTAACGCTTCATCATAAAGTTGATTAGCTAGTATAGTAGTTGGAGCCATCAAAATTGATTTATCATTTTGTATCATAAAGGCTGAGGCTAAAATAACCATAGTTTTTCCACTTCCGACATCTCCAACTATCATTCTTTTTGAAGCTACATCTTTTTTAAAATCTATTTGTATATCATTAATAGTTTTAATTTGCTCATTTGTAAGGCTAAAAGGTAGAGAGTTTTTAAACTTTTCATAAGATAATTTTTTTGAGATTAAAGCTTTAAAGTATCTTCTTTTTTGAGCTAGTTGTTTCATATATATGAAAAGTTCTAAGTACTTTAAAGCATTTAAAGTCTCTTTAGCTAACTCTTTTAAGTTTATAATCTCTTGTGGAAAATGTAGTTTTAAAATCTCTTCAACAACCTTTTTATCTATTCCCTCTGATTCTAAGAGCTCTTGTGTTAAGTTACTTTGAACAAATCTAAGCATTACATCAGTTCTTAAATTAGATTTATACTTAGGAGTTATTTTACCAATAGTTGTAATTTTTCTAGGCATAGCCATTGAGCATTTTCCACTCTTACACTCAACATGACCGTAGTAATAATCCCTATCCCCATTTTTAAACTGGTGAAGCATATAAGCTTTTGGACGAAACATTACACCATATACATGAAAACCTAAGTTATGTGCATAAAAAGTTATTTGGATAGAGTTTTGACTACGAAATACTGACTCTACGCTAGCGTCAATTAGCATAGCTTTGTCTATTTGTATCTCATTGTGGAGTGTTAAATCTTCGTAGGTATTTGGAATAATCAAAGCCAATTCAGACCAAGAAGATATATTTAGTTTGTCAAATTTAGTTTGTAAATCTTTTGTAAGCTTCATATCACTTCCTTAATTCACAATACTAACCTAGTTTTTTAGTCTTTTCAAATAATATGACAAATTGCAATAATTACTTAGTAACTATTGCAAAACTCATCTCTAAAATCTCATCATGCTCTTTTATAAATTTGTTTAAATCTTTTAGTTTTAAACTTTTTATCTTTTCTAACTCAGCTTCTGAATGACCAAGTGCATATCCACGATAATACTCTTGAAAAGTACGGTTTAGTCTTTGACTCATTGTCTCAACTCTAAGTGGCTCTGAACCAAGTAAAAACTTTTTAGTTTGTTCTAACTCAGATTTGCTTACACCTTTTTTTACAAACTTCGCAACAACCTCTTTTACTGTTGATTTTGCTTCATCAAGTGAATCCAGTTTTGTTTGAAGATAACCTGTCATCGAAGAAGTAGATTTTGTAACATGAACACTTGCATAAGCAGAATAAGCTAAGCCCCGCTTAACTCTAATCTCTTCCATTAAGCGTGAACCAAAACCACCAGAACCAAGTATATACATAGCCACTCTAGCTTTATAATAATTCTCATCTCCAACATGCATATTGTAAGGACTTCCAAAGTAAACATAAGCTTGTTCCGTCTCTTTTAAGAGTACTCTCTCTTTTGCTGTTGAAGTTGGCATATAGTTTTTCACTTGAAGTAGACGACCTTTTGACAAAGTTGAGGCAATCTTAGCAATTTTTGGTTTTAAATCCTCTATATCAATATCTCCACCCACAACTACAATAAGTCTAGAACTTACAAGATGAGATGCTACAAACTTTTTCACATCCGTAAGTGTAATCTTTTTAACACTCTCAACTGTACCTGAACTTGGGTTTGCTAAAGGAGTGCCCTCATAAAGAAGTGCTTTTAACTCGTTTGATGCTACATAATCAAAGTTACTTGCTTTAGAGCTAAGTGCCCCTATAGTTGTTGTTTTAACTTTATCTATAGTACCCTTAGAAAAATTTGGATCTTTTAAAAGGTCTGAAAAATATTTCAATGCAATATCTAACTCATCTTTTAAACACCCTACTTCCATAACAAAAGTCTCTTTACCAGTTGAAGCTGAGATGTGAATAGCTTTAGACTCTAACGCTTCTGCAAATGCAGATGAACCTAGTTTTAAAGTTCCATCACTCATAACTTTTGCTGAGAACTTTGCAAGTCCAGCTTTTGTAGTGTCGGTAATGCTTCCAGAATTTTGAAATATGAACTGTAAAGTCACTAGTGGTAATCGTTTATCTTGTTCAAATATAACTGGTATTTCATTACCATTTACTTCAATTTTTTGTACAGTTGCTGCCATTATAATTTGTCCTAACATTAGTAGTGTAAGTAGTATTTTTTTCATCTATGCGTACTTTTGTAAAATTTCATAAGCTGTATTTCTAACAGCTGGTATCTCATCTAAGTCACGGATAAGCTCTATCATCTCATCTTTTGCCATTGTATTTGTTACTCCCGCTGAAGAAACAACATTTTCTTCCATCATAGTTGAGCCTAAATCATTTGCACCAAAGCGTAAAGCCATTTGACCTATGTAAGCACCTTGCGTAACCCAAGAACTTTGAATATTTGGCACATTATCAAGATAAAGTCTTGCAACTGCAAGAAGTCTAAGGTAACGATTTGAAGATGGCTTTTCCATATCTGGGATAAGTCTTAAAAGTTCAGTATTTTGCCCTTGAAAACTCCACATGATAAATGCACGAAAACCACCTGTTTCATCTTGAAGTTTACGAACCATCTCAAAATGGTCTATGATATCTTCATCAGACTCAACTGTTCCGTACATCATAGTGGCTGTGCTCATGATATCTAGTTTATGCGCTTGACGATGAACATCTACCCAAACTTCACTATCTATTTTCTTTGGTGCGATAATATCACGAACTTTATCAGAAAGTATTTCAGCTCCTGCACCAGGAATGGATGCTAAACCTTTTACTTTTAACCTAACTAATACTTCTTGAATTGTTATGCGAGAAACCTTAGCTATATAATCAAGCTCAATAGAGCTAAAACCATGAATAGTAATGCTTGGATACTTAGTGTGAATATGCTCAACTAAATCCTCATACCACTCTATTTTTAACTTCGGATGGACTCCACCTTGAAAAAGGATTTGAGTCCCACCAATTTCTAAAAGTTCATCTATCTTTGCATCAATCTCGTCAAATGTAAGTACATAAGCATCTGCATCTTTTTCATGCCTATAAAAGGCACAAAACTTACAATCTACCCAACAGATATTTGTATAATTTATATTTCTATCCACAACAAAAGTAGTGATTCCTTTTGGATGAAGTTGTTTTTTTCTCTCACTTGCCATTTGCCCAAGTGTTTTTAAATCAGCATTTTTAATTAAATCAAGTGCTTCTTCTTTTGTTAATCTCTTAAACATTAATCTATTTCCATCCTTCATTACGAGGGTTTATTTTTTTCTTTTTAAAAAACATTACATATATACCAAAAATAATTAGTAATGAAAGTAAGATTACAAATGTAACTTGAATCCATGCTCCAAGATTTAGCAACTTATTTAAGATTCCCATATGTTCTTTTGTATCAACTTTGTAGTTAGCCATTTTAGCTATATGTTTCATTGCAGAGATTGCTAAGTTTCCTGCTGGTATATCTTTATGACAAGATAAACATACACCGCGACGGTCTAGTTTATCTCGTTGTTCTTTACTTAGTGGACCTGAAAGTTTCCAGTGATGTCCAACTGTCATAAGTTGAGTTCCATTTTCATCTATAAACTGAGAGTAATCATGTTTAAGATTTGGAATTGCAGGAATTTGTTCATCAGTAGTATGTGGTAGTATTTTTCTATCTGCCGACATCAAATCAATGATAGTAGTCTTAGATGGGTCTGCATTTAACTTTCCACCACCAACCCCAAGACCAAGTGCTTTATCATTTGCATGACAAGACTCACAAGTACGAGCAGTTTTTTGTATAGTATGAGGCTGAACTGGTGCCATATCTATAGCATTTTGTCCCTCTTCTCCTGCACCCTCTACATTTGGAATCTTAAATATATGATTTTGTAAAAGTGCTTTTCCATCTTTTCCAATAACTGTAATAGTAGTTTGACAACCAGGAATTGTCGGTGAAACACGCCCTTCACCATTTTGACTTAAAGCTGGGTTTTCCCATCTCAAATAACTTCTAGTTTCAGTAACTTTACCCGGCACTAAATATTTTTTGATATCACGCATACCACCAGTAGTTCCATGAATATCTTGGTCATGTGAAGCTTTTACCCAGTCAGGATTAGATTTACCACCACTATAGTCAACTTTTACATGACAACCATAACATTGTGGCGCCCAAGTAGCATGACAAGCATAACACTCCATCTTAGAGTTATGCGTCTCAATAGTATCCATTGAAAGAAGTCCAGCAGGAGTTAATTCTTCTTTTTCTTTTAAATATTTTAACGGTTTTAACTCTATATCTTTTCCACTAGCTAAATGCATAATGATTTTGTTACCTTTTCTTACCGCTTTTGGTAAAGGGTTCCCGCGAGCTGTAAGTATATAACCATCTTCTGGAGCAGGTACATAGCCTTGTTTTAAGTAGTCTTTCACCGTTGTAGCTACACCACGAGGTTCTCCAGTTTTCTCTGTTGTTGAGAACTCATCAGAATATCCAATAGGTAACTCCCAAGGATATTTTTTTGTAGTCCCATGACAATCTTGACACTCAACCTCAACAGCAGCTGCATTTGCCCCACCTAAAAAACCATCACCATGCAAGTCATTTGAAGTGTGACAATCCTGACATAACATACCTTTTTGGTAGTGAATATCCTCTTGCATATGCAAGTAGCGTTTTGTATGAAGTTTTGGCTG
>CAZZAZ010000058.1:0-11062 GCA_964652355.1 uncultured Sulfurimonas sp.
AAATTCATACACTTTTTTCAATAATTCTAAGCAGCTATTTCAATTTGTAACATCAAATTAATCTCTTCAAACCTAGAAGGTGATAAATTTTCTAAATAACTATGGCTTCTAACACGATTATAATAAAACTCAATATACTCAAATATTTCTCTTTTGGCTTGTTTTTTAGTATAAAAATACGTCTGATATACTAAATCACTTTTTAGTGTTTAATTTTACCGTTTTAGGAATTAAACTTTAGAAATAGTTGTTTGAATTTCTTTGGGTCGTATGCTTCTCAACTAATTAATTAAGCTACTGTGGCACTATTATAATAAAATACTACATCAATTTCTAATTAATTTGGAAAAATTTTCATTATCACTAATATTTTTAACACGCTCATTTATATATGATTTTCTTCTAAGCTCTTTAAATGTCAATCCATTATTCTCTATTAATCCATTATCATATAAATATTCTGGTAGATATCCACTCACTAAAATTTTCCAACTAAAAGGTAAGTCTATATCTGTTATAAGTGAATTCATCCAAATGGTTGTTGTACAATTTGTTGTTAGTGTATTATAAAAAACTGGTTTATTTTTTAAACTATTTATTTGATTTATATACTCTAAAAAAAGTTTTTGCCCATTTTTAACATTTGATTTAAGTTTGTAAAGATAAACATCTTCTGTAGGATTTTTTCTATAGTTTGTACGCAACTTAATAATATCATTTTCACTAGCAACTACATAAAAAAGTTCATATTGTTTAAAAAAGCCCTTTACTGTAGAAAAATTTTCACCTTTTTCCGTTCTTATTTCAATAGACATTGCAACTATTTTTCCATCAGAAAATGAAAAACTCAAAAATATATGCGCAATAGTATCTCCCATCCAATAAGTAGCTAGTAAATCAACACCATTTAATTTATTCAGATCAAAAGATTCATTATAATATTGTATTTTATATTCATGCTCACTTTTATATTTAAAATTTCTAATATTATAAATAGTGACATTATTATCTTTTACTTTTGCATAAGGTAGAACAGCGACACTATCATTCCAATTTCCCCTATTTGATGGCTTAATTAATATAAAAAATATAACAAAAATAAAAAGTACAGTCAATAAAAAATATTTAATATATTTTCTTATACTAGTTGTCATTTAGTACCATATTTATTTTCGAGATCACATTTGTTTCCTCTTCAACTAGTAAGTGCTTTTTTAGTAAATCATCCCTTATAGCTTTATCCTCAATGGTTGATATTATACCTACTGCAATAAGTCTTATCTTTGTACTTGTAGATTTCAATGATATAGTTATATCTTGTACAAAATTTTGAGCACCTGCATTTTGCATAGAGTAAAGTATATTTTTTTCTTTTGATAAGGATGGGGTTGAACTATATTCTGATTTTATATAACTAACTATATCCTGATTTATATTTTCATCGTCATTAACATGAGCAGATAAAGCTAAAAGTGCTGTATCTGACTTATCGTTTAAGTCATTACTTCCTCTATTTGAACTAATCTCCATTAAAACATTTATAGTATTTTGAGTAGCTTCCTTAACCCCACCAAGACCAATAATAGCTCTTATATTATTCATATCTATGGTAGAACTATCCATAGCTATTTCAGATAAAATCTCTTGCGCTTCAGCTGTTGATATCCTTGATAAAACAGATATTAAATTCATAGAGATATTTTCATCTGATTCAAGAATTATTGATTTTAGTTGTTTAGTACTTTTTGGAAAAACTGATATATATTTTCCTATTTTTCTGTATATTAAAGCATTAGTAGAATCTAGTTTCAAATTATTTATCAAATTATTTATCGTTGTTTTATTATTTAAAAATTCTTGTTTTATTTTTTCTTTTTCTATAGATATAAAAATATCTTCATCATTTTTCATTAATTTTCTAAAATCATTAAGTATTTGTTCAACACTCCTTTTCTCCATCCATATGTCTAGTGAACTATCTATTTTAGTAAATATTTTTTCTAACTCTATCAAGTTTATATTTTTAGCATATGGAGTTTTCTTTTTATTTTTAATTAATATATTTTCTTCTAAATCTAAATCCAATAACCAACTTCCATTTGTATCAATTGTAGCTGATAAATTAAATTTCTTAATATCTATAGAGTAATCTTTACCAAGATTATCCACTCTTTTGTAAAATATTTTTTGCTTTTGTATATCATATGATTTTTTTCTATAAAATGCTTTATATAAGCCAAGTAAATCAGTTTCTAAAAACTCATAATTATTTTCTTTAGTATTGACCACTTCTAAAAGTGCTAATAATTGGTGTAAGCCATTGTAGTTTATAATTTTTCCTGGAAAATATATATCTAAAATCTCTCCAAAATAACTCATTTTTACTAAAAACATAGATGTATAATACGGGGTAAGTTTGTCTAACATATCTGTTGTTACACCTTTACCATCAAGCTTAAAAGATGACAATTGTATTGCCAAAAACAGATGCTCTGATTTTTTAGAAAGTACTCTAAGGTTTAAAATAGCCTCAACACTATAAAGATAACTGATATCCTGAGCTATCATATCATTTGCTAAAAGTATAGAATTTTGATTGAAATTCAGAAGATACTGAGATTTGTCATTTATATTGAAATTGTATAAAGTAGATGGCTCAATAACTTTATTTAAGGTAGTGTCTTGATTCTTTAATTCTTCTTTAGGAATCAAAAACCAAGATACTATTATTAAAAACAATATACCAAGTAGATACTTAATTACACTCATCTGCCAGTTCTATACTAAATAAATTCCAATTTTTATTTAATAATGTCCTAGTATATTTACCACCGCTCCAATCTGCAAATGTTTTTGTTCTTCTTCTATTTTTCCAGTCAGTTTCTGTTGGTTCTGAAAATTTTCTAGGTCCATAGTACCTTGCATAAGCATAAGTCTTACCTTTCATAGTAGAAAGATAATTAGTCACGTTATTATTTAATGCACCCTTTAATTCTGTAATATAATCTCCATCTTCAACAAAATCTAAACTACCAACTACTTTAGTAGTAAACCTTTCTGACAATAACCATAACCAACTCCCCGCTCCAGCACTATACTCTATCTCTACCCAACAACACTCAACATTAAATCCAACACCTGCCTCTAAGTATGCTCCAATATATGCATTTGGTTCAATCATAGCAGTTATGGATGTTACACCATCTAAGCCGATTGAAGCATCAAATCCTATTCTAGACTCAGCACCAGCAGATATAACAATAGGAATAATACTAAACATTATAGTTTTTTTTCTTTCTATTCCCTTAGATATACGCCAATTTTTCTCTAAACTAACTAAAGTTGCTGTTGTACTAGAAGAACTTGTATATGTTCTTAGTTTATCTTTTACAGCTTTAATACGTTTTTGTTTTAAGAGAGTAGATCTACTAGTAACAGTACTTGTACTGGTTGTTGTATTTGTATCTGAAGTTGTATTTGCATCAGTGCTTGTGCTAGTTGATGATGTACTTATACGTTTTTCTTCTTCAGTACTTAATTCAACAATAGGTGTAGATAAAGCCGCTGACTCTGCTAATGAATAACTTTTTGTATAGATAGTTTTCCCTAAAGATGACAACTCTATATCATAACCTGTGTCTTCAAATGAACCAGGGTTAATATCTGCAGTAGCAAGCATACGAAAAATTCTAAATTTGGTATCAGAGAATCTTCTTACACGAATAGAACCGTATACTTTAGCATGTACACCATCGGAATCTAACCAACCTTTTCCCAATAAGTAAGCGCCAGCTCCAAATCTTCTCCCATATTTATGTTTTTTATACTCTTTTTCATATTTTAGTTTTCTCAAACCACATTCACCACTAACTGAACTTTTTAAGATTGGTGCAAAACTAGGTGTACCTATGGAACCGATATCTATAGAGTCAACTATATCTGTATCAATTTCATCTGTAATATTAGTATCAATTCCATCTATAATACTGGTATCTGTTAAAGAACTAAGAAGTTCTGAATCTAAAGAAAACTCTAATGGATAACTAGTTGTATTATTTTGAGTTAAGTTTACATTACCTTCGTCATCACTAGATATTGTAACTTTTAAAGTAGCCTCAAATAATGCATTTGGTTTTAAAACTAAATTTTCTATAATTTTTGTAACTAAAGTATCAACATCATTAACACTTAGTTGTAAGTCTAAATTGATTGTCTTTTCTGTATTTGCTTCTAAGGATGGAACTTCAATCTCTGTTATATAAACGGGGTCAATAGTTCCAACTAAAACCTCATCATCTTCATCTTGAGCACTTATAGTCTCATTACTATCAGCAACTAATTTTAAAATTGGAATAGCTAAACATTCTGAAGTAATATCTATACATGCAGATATTTGTATATTTGATGAATCTTTCATATTTGATTTTATTACCATACTTGAAGATATTTCAAAAGGTTCGTCTTTATCTATGATTTCCAAGGATATAGCAGGTAATATCTCATCACTTAAGCTAATTGCAGTAGCATTTATTTCACTGGAACTTGTACTATCAAATTCACTATCATAACCATCATGTTCTAAGTCAAGGGTTAAAGATACTATCTCCAAATCTGCTTTATTATCGAATGTTAATATTGAAAAGGATGATGATTTATATTCATATAAAGTTGATTTATTATCACCGATATCTATGTTTAAAGTATATGTACCTGGTTCTATTAATTCTGGAATCAAAAATTCAAATTCATAAGTATTTGTACCCTCTTTTATCTCACTTAAGGAATCTGTTTCAAACCATGTTATAGATGTTGGATCATTTACATCCTCCAATGAAAAAAAGAAAAATATAGAACTATCATTTCTATCTACAATATTGGATTGTGGAAAATATATCTCTAGTTCTATTGTATGAAGTGAGTTTGGATAAAGTCCTGTTGTAGGTAGTACAACTTTATTAATAACTATTTTAACATCGTTAATCATCTCAGAAAATGCAGCTGTAACTGTTGCTACATCTGCTGTAATTGTGGACATAATTGATTTGGCCGTATCTACATCATCTAGACCAGAACTTGCAAAATGTAACCCTACATCAGTTTTATTTACCAATACTGTAACATCATCATCTTTTGCACCATTTATAACAGCTTCAATAAACCTATTTTTACTAAATACGTTATTATTAAGTTGTTCTTCCCAATAATTCCAACCATCACTATCTGGGTCTCTATTAAATAAGTTTTGATAAACACTTTTTATAAACTCTCTATTTGCTGTAGATGATGGATACAAAGTTTGAGTCTCTGGCTGTTCAAAAAATGATTGAGCAATCTCTGATAACTTTAAACCAGAATTATTTACCCAATAAGCTAGACCAGCGGCATCTGGAGCTCTATTAAATGTAGCAACATATAGTTTTGCAACCTCTTCTTGCGTAGGGATAGACTCACTTGAAAATAAACTTAATGATAATAAAACAATAATAATAAACTTTTTCATGATGCACTCCTAAATGGATATTATTTCGTAATTAGATAAGTTTATCATATTAAGTATATAAATCATATATAAGTTTAATCTTTTACCAAACATTATTAAGAAACTAGATAGTATAATTTTTCATATGATAATAGATAGGAAACTTATGTCTAAAAATGATAAACAAAAATGGGATGAAAAATATATAAAAAAATCTCAACTATTAAACCAAAGAGAAGCAAGTGCAAATATACAAAAATATATAAAAGAGTGTTCAGGAAACAAAGCCTTAGACCTTGCTTGTGGAGCTGGTAAAAATACTCTTTACCTAGCAAAACAAGGATTTATTGTAGATGCTATTGATATTGCAGAGATTGCATTAGATACTTTAAATAAATATGCAAAAGATAATTTAACTCAAGACCTAATAAATACAACACTTATGGATTTAGATGATTTTACACCTATCTCAGATACCTACAATTTAATTATTATGACAAATTTTCTAGATAGAGTGATAATAGAAAAAGCAAAAAAATCTTTAAAAAAAGATGGTATTTTTATAGTTGAAACATACATGAAAGATGAGAAAAATGAAAAAATAAATTCTGATGAAAAAAACTTACTATACAAAGAAGAGTTAAAAGATATATTTTTACCAAAGTTTGAAATTATTTTTTATAATGAATTTGAAAATGAAGAAAATGAAATATATAGAATGAAAAAACAAGTTATAGTCGCTAAAAAAATCTAGTCTATCAATTTATAACTTATAGGTACAGATATACTAAGTTCTTCATCTGGTCTAGGAAATTCTCCGGAAAGGTCTTGTATAGTTTTTACAGCTGCACGAGAAAGTATATCTTTATTTGATTTTAAAACCTTTACATTGCTAACTTTAGAGTCTACTCCAATAGTAAATTTGACCATCACTTCACCCGTGATACCTTTTTTTCTAGCCCGTCTTGGGTAGTATAAATTTTCTTGTAACAATTTAACAATTTGAACGATATAATTTTGTATATATTCCTTAGTAAGTTCCTGAGATGATGGTACTAAGTCTTCCACTGTACTAAGTACTTCTGGTTCTACGCTTACTACCTGTAATTCCTCTTGTATCTCTTCTTTTATCTTAACTGGTTTAGTTTCTACTTTTATAACCTCTTGTTTTTTTTCAGTAATTTTTTTAACTACTGTTTTAGGTTTTTGAATTTTTACCAATTTTTTAGGAATTATTTTTTTTTCAACTATTTTCTTTTTTGCTACGTTAGGTTTAACCGGCAGTTTAGGCTTAGATTTTGAAGATGGCATTTTAGGTTTATCTTTAATAGGTTCTATTTTTTTTTCACATTGAATATCACATAGTTTTACACAAACTCTTTTTTCACAGTTTATTATCTCTTTTTTCTTAATATAATTATTATATAAAAACAATACTAAAGAGAATAATACTGTATGTACTATTATAGAAAAAATAAATGAACTACTATGTCTAATCATGGGCAAATAGTAACAAAAAAATTGTTACTACTTTGTTAAAAAGATTTAAATAGCTCTTTTAAATTCTGGATATGCTTCAAGACCACACTCATTAACATCCATACCTTCAAGTTGAGCATCATCTTCAGCTCTAAATACAGATATCTTATTGATTATGAATAATACGATGTACGAAGACACAAAAGCAAAAACTGCTACAACAACTACACCTTTAAGTTGTGCTATAAAAGATACAGAATCAACAAAAATTCCAACTGCTAAAGTACCCCATATACCATTTACAAGGTGAACTGACAATGCACCAACTGGATCATCTAGTTTTAGTTTATCAAATAATGGAACAGCAAAAACAACTAAAGCACCACCTATTAAACCGATTAATATAGGTGTATACATATCATATAAGTCTGGTCCAGCAGTTACTGCAACTAAACCACCAAGTGCACCATTTAAAATCATTGTAATATCAAGTAGTTTATATCTAGCATACATAATAATTCCGGCAATTATTGCACCTGATAAACCTGCTGTATTTGTATTCATAATAGTTTTTGCTACTAAGTCTGCATTTTCAATAGATGAAATTGAACCAACTGAACCACCATTGAATCCAAACCAACCTATCCAGAGAAGTAGTGCACCAAGTACAACAAGAGGAATGTTTGAAGCTGGTACAACTCTTATCTTACCATTAATATAACGACCTTTCCTTGGTCCCATGATTAAAATAGCTGCAAGAAGCGCCCAACCACCGGTTGAGTGTATAACAGTAGAACCTGCTAAATCATACATATCTATGTCAAACATAGTCCCTGCGATCATATCAGCACCCCAAGAGATATTTACAACAAATGGATAAATTAATGAACCCATAATAATAGTAAAAATTGCTAAAGGGATGATTCGTACTCGCTCACTAACACCACCACTCATAATGTTTACAGTTTTTCCAACAAAAGCCATTTGAAACATAAATGCTGCCCAAATTGACTGAGTATCACTCTCCCAAGAACCAAATGCTAGCTCATAACCGATAAGTAAAAAGGCTAAGGATGCAACTGCATAAATCATTACATTTATAGTAAGAACAGCAGATACATTTTTAGTTCGTACTAATCCAGCTTCAAGCATTGCAAAACCAGGGACCATAAATATAATAAGTACCATTGTAAATAAAGTAAAGAATGTGTCTATGATGTATTTAAAATCAGCTTCTAACATGTGTATATCCCTCTATATTAAAATAAAGGGAAAAGTATAGCTTAATTTTTACGCAGATTATTTTTCTATTGATTAAATTTTAACCACTTGCTTATATAGCCTCTGAGTCTGTTTCACCGGTACGGATACGGATGATTTGTTCAATATCACTTACGAATATTTTACCATCACCGATTTTACCAGTACGAGCAGCTTCAACTATTGTTGAAGTAACTTGATCAACACTAGCTTCTTCAACTACCATCTCCATCTTGATTTTTGGTAAAAAATCAACAACATATTCAGCACCACGATAAAGTTCACTATGACCTTTTTGACGACCATAACCTTTAACTTCACTCACTGTCATACCAGTAATACCAATTTCAGCTAACGCGTCTTTAACATCTTCTAATTTAAATGGTTTTATAACCGCTTCTACTCTTTTCATAATTATCTCTCCAAATTTATTTTAACATTCTAGCTACTTTAATAATTTAAAGCAACTATTAATGATTATAGATTTATTGCTTTTTCACCATGTGTAGTTTCATCAAGACCACGACTTTCGTCTTCTTCATCAACTCTACCACCACCAGTAAGTGCAGATGCTATAAAATAAACAATAGCTGTAACAATACCAGAGTATACAACAGTTAAACCAATTGCAGAAAACTGTGCAACTAATTGAGAAGCCATATTGTAATCGTCAGATTTAGCATAATCAGCTATAAAGATTGCAGTTGCAATTGAGCCCCAGATACCAACAAGACCATGAATCCAAAATGCATCTAAAGAATCGTCAACTTTAAACATTTGTTTAAGTTTAGCAACACCGTAAAAACCTAGTGCTCCACCAACAAGACCAATAATAATAGCACCTTCAACACCAGCAGAACCAGCAGCAGGAGTAATAGCAACTAGACCAGCAACTGCACCTGAAGCACCACCAACAATTGTAGCTTTTTTATAAACTATCCACTCAGCTAAAATCCAACCTATTACACCAAGAGACGCGGCAACATTAGTTACAAGAAATGCAGAAGCAGCAACACCATCAGCAGCTAATTCTGAACCAGCATTGAATCCAAACCAACCAAACCATAGTAATGCAGCACCAAGTGTTACAAGTATAGGTGAAAATGGTTTAAATGCAGTTTTTCCATAACCTTTTCTTTTTCCTAAAATCATTGCAACAACAAAACCAGCAACACCAGCATTTAAGTGAACAACAGTACCACCAGCGAAATCCATTTCACCAAAGTTAAGTGATGAATCAGCATTTCCCCATGCCCAGTGTGTAATTGGTGCATAAACAGCGACTATCCATAAAGCAGCAAAAACAATAAATGTTGAGAATTTAACACGCTCAATCATAGATCCTGATGCAATTGCTACAGCGATAGCTGCAAAAGTACCTTGAAATGCCACAAAAAGTAACTCTGGAATAGTTCCACTTAAAGTATCAGCAGTAATACCTGAAAGTAACACTTTACCAGTACCGATTAAGTCACCTTCACCAAAAGCGATAGAATAACCTATTAATACCCATACTAGCGTACCAACAGCATAAGAACCTAAACTCATACCCATTGTATTTAGAACATTTTTACTTCTTGTAAGACCACCATAAAATAGCGCAAGTCCCGCAGGAGTCATTAACATAACGAAAGCCGTAGCAACTAACATCCAAGCAGTATCACCACCACTTAACGTATCTTCTGCAAATACCAATGATGGCAATGCTAATAATGCAAGAAAAAATCTTTTCATTAAAAATCCTTATAGTTTAACTGCACAAATTATACAATTTAACAAAGAAAAAAAATCAATTAACTGATTAATTTTTAATCACTGGTACTCTTTTTCACAGATTAAAAAATAATTCACAAATTTACATAATTTTTTCTAATTCCTTAAGGCTTATCCTGATATTATAAGTAAATTTAAATTTTAGATACTAGGTGTATTAATGAGTGATTTGCTAAATAACGACGATATACAAACTATAAATATTGAAGAAACTCTTCAAAATAGCTACCTTGATTATTCTATGAGTGTAATTGTAGGACGAGCCCTACCTGATGTAAGAGATGGTTTAAAACCAGTTCATAGAAGGATTCTTTATGCAATGGATAAACTTAGTCTTTCTCATGGTGCAAAGTTTAAAAAATCAGCTCGTATAGTTGGTGATGTGATTGGTCAGTACCACCCACATGGTGATAACTCTGTATATGATGCATTAGTTCGTATGGCTCAAGATTTTTCTATGAGAATGGAGTTAGTAGATGGTCAAGGAAACTTCGGTTCTGTTGATGGAGATTCTGCTGCTGCGATGAGATATACTGAAGCTCGTATGACGAAATATGCGGGTGAACTTCTAAAAGATTTAGAAAAAAACACAGTAAACATGACAGATAACTACGATGGTACTACTAAAGAGCCAGAAGTTATGCCAACTCGTGTCCCAAACTTACTAATAAATGGTTCATCTGGTATTGCGGTTGGTATGGCTACAAATATACCTCCACATAATCCAAGAGAGATTATGAATGGACTTAAAGCACTTTTAGCAAATCCAGGCATCTCTTTAGAAGAAATTATGGAGCATATAAAAGCACCAGACTTTCCAACAGGTGGTATTATCTTTGGTAAAAAAGGTATCACAGAAGCTTATGAAAGTGGTCGTGGTCGTATTAAAGTTCGTGCAAAGACACATATAGAACAGACTGCTAAAAAAGAGATTATCGTTATAGATGAACTTCCATACCAGGTAAACAAATCTCGTCTTATCGAAAATATTGCAAACCTAGTAAAAGATAAGATGATAGAGGGTGTTTCACTTATTCGTGATGAATCTGACCGTGATGGTATGCGTGTTGT
>CAZZAZ010000059.1:0-11024 GCA_964652355.1 uncultured Sulfurimonas sp.
AATCTAGAAGGATTACAACATCACGTCCAAGTTCAACTCTACGCTTAGCTTTTTCTATAACCATTTCAGCTACTTTGATATGATTTTTTGCAGGCATATCAAAAGTTGAAGAGTAAACTTCACCTTTTACCGAACGCTCCATATCTGTAACCTCTTCTGGACGCTCGTCAACAAGTAGTACCATCAAGTCTACTTCTGCATGATTGTGAGTAAGTCCATGAGCAATCTCTTTAAGAAGTTCTGTTTTACCACTTCTAGGAGGTGCTACAATAAGTGCTCTTTGACCTTTCCCAATAGGTGAAAACAGGTCTAGCATACGACCAGTTAAGCCTTTTTCTCTATACTCAAGTTTAAATTGTTCTTCTGGATATAGTGGAGTAAGATTTTCAAATAGTGGACGTTTTTTACTCTCTTCAGGTGGAAGACTATTTACCGCTTCTATCTTTATAAGTGCATAGTAACGCTCTTGCTCTTTTGGAGGACGAACTTGACCAGTTACAACATCTCCGTTTCTAAGTGCAAATCTTTTAATTTGAGTGTTTGAAACATAAGCGTCATTTATAGACTCATTAAAACTTTTGTCGATTGAACGGATAAAACCATAGCCATCTTGCATAATCTCTAAGATACCAGAGAAAAGGATGAAACCACCTTGTTCTGTTTGAGCTTTTAAAATTTCAAAGATTATATCTTGGCGTTTTAACTCTTGAGGATTTTCAACTTTTAACTCAATAGCTAAAGCCGTTAATGCTTCAATACTTGTAGTACGAAGCTCTTCTACACTTGCACCTTTAACAGGTTTGTGAGTTCTTTGCTTTGAATTGTTACGGTTGTTGTTTGAGTTGTTCTTGCGGGGTTGTTGTGAATTGTTTTCACTCATAAAAGGGCTACCTTAGTTTTTTGGGATTTTGTTTCGGGAAAGATTTTGTACAAATATATATGTGTACGTTTGTTTTGATAATGCAATTTTACAGTATTAGTCTATGTAAAGTCAAGTTAGTCGTTTTTTAGTGATGAAATAGCATCATTCAAGGTTGAAATATCTACTTTTGCTTCATTTAAAGCTTTTTGAGTTCTTTCAGCTAGTTTTCTTACTTCATCAGCAACTACCGCAAATCCACGACCATGTTCACCCGCCCTTGCTGCTTCTATAGCTGCATTTAGTGCTAAAAGATTTGTTTGATCTGCAATGTCTGAAATAACATCAAGTACACTTACCACACTTTGACTTTGTTGCGTTAGTGAGTTTAGTTTTTCCTCTAGTTCATATTTTTGTTCATTTTCTATCTCAATATTTTGCGTATTATTTTTCATCTCTTTATAAAGATGTTCTTTTTCTTCATTTAAGACTTTGATTTTTTCATTGAGTTCATTTGTTGAATATTCAAGTGTCTCTTGCAAATCTGATAGGTTTGTGCTTAGTTTAGAATTTTTACTAGATAAAGAGTATTTTAACTCTTTAAGTGAAGTTATCTTATCTTCATAGTTTTGTTTATCTTGTAGTTTAGTTTGTTTTAGTGTATCTAGTTCTTTTAGCGTTGTTTCATTTTGAGTAGTTAAGGAGTTGATTTTATCATTAAACTCTAGCAATTTTTTATTTAGTTTTGAGCTTTTAACTTTTGTAAATATATAGAGTGTAGAGATTAAAAGTAGGGCTATACTTAAAGCTATTATTAGGTAGATATAAAAAGTATTGGTTTCTTTTTTAATTTTAACTTTTTTAGATTTTTTGACTTTATTCTTTATGTTTTGTGCTTTTATAAGTTCTAAACCATCTTTGTTCATCTTTGTATATAGTTCTCTCAAGCGTTCAATTTGCTTTGAACTTATAAGGTTGTTATTTTCATGCAGTCTTGAAAAACTAAGTAATGTCTTTTGTTCTAATTCCTGTATGTTTAAAACATTACTTTTATCAATACTAAGTGCTGTTGTGATTTTTTCGTAAGTTGAAATAACGAGATAATAAAGAGAAATTTTTTCTTCAGGGCTTAAGTCAATAGACATTTTATCTATTTCAGTATTTAGCTGATTGTAGTTCATTTGCACACTTTGTTGCGATGCAAATAAGGTTATGCTAAAAATAATGCTAAAAAATAAGAGGTTCATTCCCTATTTTAAAGCACATTGCATGCCATGTTTAAGCATAAAGTTTTTTATTAAACTCTTCGAACTCTTGAAGTGTTTTTTCTAAAAGTTTTTGAGTTTGTTTTAAAATCTCTTCCATTTTATCAATAGGTGAATCTAATGTTAATTCAGGAGTATCTAGTTTTGCAATAGAGTGATCAAACATATCTACAATATTTGTTTTGATTTGATTTTTTGCATCTTCATCTCTATCTTTACTTGGTTGAAAAATTCCAGCAATTTCACGAGCTAATTGAGTTACAGGAGTACCTGGTGCATCTTCTTCAAGCTCTTTAATAAAGTCATCAATAAAAGGCTTAGCTATCTTCATAAATGCTTCAATCTCTTTTTGGTCTTGAGCATCTATACCATTTGATTTTATAGAAAACTGAAATGACTGCATAGAACTAAAAGTCATAGATGTAGATGATCCGTTTTCATCTTGTGAATATTTAAGTGAGCTTGATTGTTCATTTGCGAAGTCAAGATTTATCTCATCTCCACTTGATGTACGCATTGAAATATTTAAGTCATGTGAACGATAGGCATCCATTCCATACGAAGTGTTCATGATTTTTCCTTTAGTTTATTGTTTACAATATCGGACAAAATAGTAAATACATTATGATAAAATACATTTATGAAAAAAAATTATAATATTTTAGTTACAAATGATGATGGTTATGAGGCTAAAGGTCTTTTGGAATTGGTAAAATCTTTACGAAGTATTGATGATGTAAAAGTGACTGTTGTAGCCCCTGCAAATGAAAAGTCAGCTTGTGGACACTCTCTTACTTTGACTAGACCTTTGCGTTTTGTAAGTGTTGGGGATGATTTTTACAAACTTGAAGATGGAACTCCGTCTGATTGTGTATATCTGTCTTTAAGTGCACTTTTTGAAGATGAAACACCAGACTTACTTGTAAGTGGAATCAACCGTGGCTCAAACATGGGTGAAGATATAACTTATAGTGGGACTGCTGCAGGAGCTATGGAGGGTGTTTTACATGATATCCCATCTATCGCAATCTCTCAAGTTATGGATTTTACCAATCCAGATGGAGATTTTGCACTAGCATCTAAGACTATAAAAGATTTAGTTATAAAGATAAAAGATGGTTCATTTCCTCTTCCAGATAGAGAGTTTTTAAACATAAATATCCCCGCTGAAATAAGTGAAACAAAGATGAAAGTAACTTATGCAGGTTATAGATTTTATGCAAATGACTCACATGTTCATAGAAACCCTCGTGGTGAAGAGCACTTTTGGCTTGGACTTCACCCACTGAATTTTGCACCAAGAAAGGGTGTTGAGGGTATGAGTGATCATGAGGCTATAGAAGCTGGTTATATCTCTGTAACACCGATAATGTTAGATTTGTCAGCTTATAAAAGTATGGATAGATTAAAAGAGTGGATAGACTAAAACTGTATGAAACATGAAAGAATAAAACAACTTTTGCAAGATGATTTTTCTAAGTTACAAAACGCAAAAGTTTTACTACTTGGAGTTGGTGGAGTTGGTGGTCACTGTCTTGATTGTCTTTATAGAAGTGGTGTGAAAAATATAACTATAGTTGACTATGATGTATATGATGAGTCAAATCAAAATCGCCAAATTCACTCTGAACTTCATGAGGGTGAGTTAAAGACTGAGGCACTTAAAAAGCATTATCCTGAGATAAAAATTATAACGGTGAAAGTTGAAGAGCCATGGGTAAAAGAGTTTGATTTTAGTGAGTATGATGTAGTGCTTGATGCCATAGATAACACCCGTGCAAAACTTGCCCTTGCTCAAGCTTGTTATAAAAAGTTAATATCCTCTTTTGGAAGTGCAAAACGACTAGACCCCACAAAGGTACAAGTTGCAGATATTTGGAAAAGTGCGGGTGACCCACTTGGAAAAAAGATACGACGTGAACTTACAAGAAGAAGATTTAAAAGTAAATATACTGTTATTTTTTCATCTGAAGAGGCTGTGCAAATAGACACAAAAGGTAGTTTTGTAGGAGTAACTGCTAGTTTTGGACTAACTATGTGTGCGGAAGCGATTAAGAAGATAAGAGGAAGAAAATAGTGTTTGATTTTTTAGATAGTGATTGGTTTAATATTGGTTTAGAGATAGTGTTTTTGATACTTATCTCTTATGATATTAAAAAATACCTTGAGACAAAAAAGCGTGAATATATTGTAAATATTGTATTAACTATTGGATTTGCTATATGGGTTTTATACCCTTACTATAAAAGTTACTTTGGTTGGAATGAAAGTCAAAAAGTTGAACTCATAAGCCATTGTTCAGATGTTGATGTAAATGACACAAAACTTTGTAAGTGTCTTGATGAAGCTACATTTAAAAACTATATGTATGAAGATTATATAAAAGTAGATAAGAGTGGAGATGAGTATAAAGAGTTTATAAAAGAAGCTAAAGAGGAGTGCCTTGATGAATCATGGTTTTGATCTTCTTTCCCCATTAGTTTGTGAAGGAATTATTGGCGATGGTTGTGGCGGTGGTCGAATCTTCTTTATAGATGATGAAAAACTTTTTGCAAATGATCCACAGACTGGTGAAAACACATTTTTGTTAGATTGTATAAAAAATGTGAAAACTATCTCTAAAAAATCTTGCATTATAAGTATAGAATGTGAGGATGAGGTTATAGAGTTTGACTTATCTAGTTTGAGCAAAAAATAAGTTTATATTTTTTAACTAAGGTTTTTCATCAAAGTTTTCTCTTCCTCAACTGAAAGATAACGCCACTTTCCACTTTCGATGTTTAGTTTAAAACTACCAATGTTAATTCGTTTTAGGTTTAAGACTTTTAATGGAGTTCCAAATTTATTATCTTTTAAAGCTCCAAAAAGACGGCGAATATGTCGATTTTTCCCCTCGTCAATTTGTACTTTGAGTTTTGTTTTCGCTCCACCCATACCAATCTTTTCAACAACAAGAGCTTTAAGAAGTCCATGCGGGCTTTGTACTCCTTTTAAAGCTGTTTTGATATGCTCATCCGTTACATGCCCTCTAACCCAAATCTCGTAAATCTTAATACAATTTCCAGGTTTGGTTAAAGCATTACCAATTTTACCGTTGGTAGTAAATAGTAAAAGCCCCTTAGATTCCAAATCAAGACGTCCTATAGGCATCCAACCATCATCAAAAACCCAGTCTGGTAAAAGGTCATAAACTGTCTTTCGACCAAGTTCATCAGAGCGTGTAACTACATAACCCTTAGGTTTATTTAGCGCTAATAGTTCTTTGGAATCGGTTGTTGTTTTATTCATTTGGTAGTATTCCTTTACCATCAGTTTTTAATATCACTGTTTAAAAAACCTTATTATACACCTACTTACTCAAGTTTCGCTATAATTACTATAATTAAAAATATTAAAGAGAATACATTATGGAAAAAATCGAACCTATGACACTATTTGGATATGAAAAACTCCAAGCAGAAGTGAAAAATTTAAAAGAAGTTGTTAGACCGCAGATTGTAAAAGATATAGAAGATGCGCTAGAACATGGGGATTTAAAAGAAAATGCAGAGTATCATGCAGCTAAAGAGGGACAAAAAAATGTCGATAATCGTTTAGCTGAGCTAGCAAAGATTTTAGGTAACTCACGCATAGTTGATCCTTCAGAACTTGAACATGCAAAGATCTCTTTTGGTTCAACTGTTGTTATGACAGATATGGATACAGATGAAGAACTTACATATACGATAGTTGGTGGATGTGAGTCAAACCCAGATATGGGACTTATATCGTTTGGTTCACCACTTGCAAAACAACTTCTTGGACGAGAAGAGGGTGATGAGGTTAAAGTTCGTCTTCCTGGTGGAAACAAAGAGTTTGAAATAGAAGAAGTTAAATATCAGGAGATAGTTTTTGACTGTAAATAAAACTAAATTTAAAGTTGGAGTGATTGGGGCTAGTGGTTATACTGGTCTGGAGCTTTTAAAAATGCTTATTTATCATCCAAATTTTGAACTTTCTTATGTTGCAAACTCTACTGGTGCTGCTAGTGTAGATGAACTGCACCCATCACTAAAAACTATTTGTGCACTTGAAGTTAAAAAAGCAGATGTAGATGAATGTGCAAAGATTTGCGATTTAGTATTTCTAGCCTTACCTCATAAAACATCTATGGCTTTTGTGAAACCTCTTATGGCTAAGGGTATTAAAATTATAGATTTTTCAGCTGATTATAGATTAACTCAAGATGTTTATGAGGAGTATTATTGTCCTCATACGGATATTGAAAATTTAAAAAATGTTGTATATGGACTGCCTGAATTGTTTCGTGAAGATATTAAAAAAGCTTCTCTTATAGCAAATCCTGGATGTTTTCCAACTTCTGCAATTTTAGGTTTACTTCCATTTATGGATGTCCGTATAAAAAATACACCTATCATCATAGATGCAAAAACAGGTGTAAGTGGTGCTGGTAAAAAACTAAGTGAAGTAACTCACTTTGTAAATGTAAATGACAACCTATTTGCGTATAATCCATTTCAGCATCGTCATGCACCAGAGATAGCACAAAAACTTGGTATTGATTTTGAAGAAGTAAACTTTGTACCACATTTGTGTCCGCTAACTCGTGGTATGTTATCTTCTATATATATCCAAGTTGATAAAAATATAGATGCTTATTCAATGTTAGAGAGATACTATAATTCAGAAGTTGGGGTTAGAGTATTTAAAGAACCAGTAGATATGAAAAATGTATCTGGTACTAATTTTTGTGATATATATGTAAAGCAAAAAGGTTCAGTTTTGTTTATATCTTCAGCTATAGATAATCTTATGCGTGGTGCATCTTCTCAAGCTGTGATTAATGCAAATATTATGATGGGTATTAGAGAATGTAGCGGAGTCCCAGACATAGCATATGTCCCATAATGTACATATTTTAGAAGGTGCGTATTTTATTTCTGATGCGCATTATTCGTATAAGCGACCAGAGCTACTAGATCTTATAAAAGCAATACATTTAAAAGAACTTCAACCAACTCAACTCATCTTTATGGGTGATATTTTTGATGCATTATTTGGAAGTATCTCTAACACTTTAAAAAATAACCAAGATATGGTAAAAATCATAAATGAAATATCACAAAGTATTGAAGTTATTTATCTTGAAGGAAATCATGACTTTAACTTAAAAGATGTTTTTCCATATGCCAAAATATTTACTATAAAACAACAACCAATTACTTGTATGTATGAAGATAAAAAAATTCTTTTAGCCCATGGTGATTTTGAAAGTAACTTCGGCTATCGTGCATACACTTGGTTAATAAGAAATCCTTTAATCCTCCCAGTTTTAAATCTTTTAAACAATGTTTTTAATGATTTTGTTTTAAAAAATCTTAACAAATATTTGAATGTTAAAGATGATTGTAAAGAGTTTATAGGTCTTAGAAAGTTTATATCAAAACGATTAGAAGGGAAGTATAGTTGTGATTATTTTATTGAGGGACATCTTCACCAAAATAAAATTATAAAGTTTGATGGATTTACTTATATAAATTTAGCGGCTTTTGCTTGCAATCAAAGATATTTTATTGTAAAATCTTCCAAAGAACTAGAATTATTGCAAGAGAAAAATTTCTCACAAGGGATATAAAATATGAAAGATGATTCGCTAAAAGTTGGTTCCAATGAGATGGAACTCGTTGATTTTCGTATCGTAAAAGAAGAAAATGGCGAAATATATGAGGGAATTTATGGTATCAATGTATCAAAAGTTCGTGAAATTATTAAGATGCCACAGCTTACAGAACTACCAGGTACACCAGATTTTATAGAGGGTATATTTGATCTTCGTGATGTAGTTATTCCTGTTGTTAATCTAGCACAATGGATGGGTATTACACCACCTGCAAGTGCAAAAGAAAAAAGAAGAGTAATCATTACTGAGTTTAACAATGTACTTATAGGTTTTATTGTTCATGAAGCAAAAAGAATCAGAAGAATAAATTGGTCTGATATTGAACCAGCTTCTTTTATGAGTGGTTCAAGTTCTCTTGAGGGTAGTAAAATTACTGGTGTAACTAAAATAGAAGGTGATAATGTACTTCTAATCTTAGATTTAGAGACAGTAGTTCAAGATTTAGGTTTATATGAGCCTGATGTTGAAAATATACCTGATAATATGGATGATTTCTCTGGATTAGCACTTATCTTAGATGATAGTACTACTGCTAGAAAAATTGTAAAAGAAGCTATGATTAAAATGGGCTTCACAGTTGTTGAAGCGGGTGATGGTCAAGAGGGTCTTGATAAACTAGAGGAACTATATAAAGTTTATGGTGAAGATTTATCTGATAATCTTAAAATCATTATATCAGATGTAGAGATGCCTAAAATGGATGGTTTTCATTTTGCAGCAAATGTAAAAGAAGATGCTAGATTTAATAATATTCCAATAGTGTTTAACTCATCAATTTCTGATCATTTTTCAGAAATTAGGGGTAAAGAAGCTGGGGCTGAAGGTTATTTAGTAAAGTTTGAAGCAAGCACATTTTATGATGAAGTAGCGCGTATTGTTCGTGCTCATATGAAGTAGGAGTATAAATATGGATGAATTTCAAGAGATATTACAGGACTTTTTAGTTGAGTCCTTTGAACTTGTTGAGAAGCTAGATGAGGATTTAGTTGAGTTGGAACATACGCCAGAAGATTTAGAATTATTAAATGGAATCTTTCGTGTAGCGCATACTGTTAAGGGTGCATCATCATTCTTAAATTTTGATGTTTTAACACACTTAACACATCATATGGAAGATGTTTTAAATAAAGCTAGACATGGTGAACTAGTAATTACTCCAGATATCATGGATGTTATTTTAGAGTCTGTTGATTTAATGAAAAAATTATTAGAGACTATCCGTGATACTTCTGCTGATGCTGGAATCGATGTAGCAGCATGTGTTGTTAGACTTGATAAAGTTTCAGGTGGAGATGGCAAAGTAGATACTCCAGTTGCAGAAGCTGCACCAGTTGTTGAAGAGGCCGCTCCAGTAGTTGAAGAAGCTAGTTCATCAGATGAAGATGAAGTTGATTATGACAACATGAGTGCAGATGACTTAGAAGCTGAGATAGAGAGACTTCTTCAAGAACGTCAAGATGAAGATAAGGCTAAGAGACAAGCAAAAATTGCTGCTGGTGAAAAAGTAGTATCTATTGAGGGTGATAGTGTTGACGAAGAGCCAGTTTCTGAACCAGAACCTGCGGCAGCACCACCACCACCTCCACCTCCACCTCCACCAGTTGCTCCAACTCCAGCAGCAAAGGAAGAACCTAAAGCTGCTGCACCTGCAAAAAAAGCAGCAGTAGTTGAACAAACAATCCGTGTAGATGTAAAAAGACTTGATCATCTTATGAACCTTATCGGAGAGCTAGTTCTTGCAAAAAATAGACTTATAAAAATTAATGATGATGTTGAAGAACGTTATGAGGGTGAAGAGTTCTTAGAGGAGCTAAATCAAGTAGTATCTATTGTTTCACTTGTTACAACTGACTTGCAAATCGCAGTTATGAAAACAAGAATGCTTCCAATTGGTAAAGTATTCAACAAATTCCCAAGAATGATTCGTGATTTAACTCGTGAGCTAAATAAAAAAATTGAATTAGAGATTGATGGTGAAGATACAGAACTTGACAAATCAATTGTTGAAGAGGTTGGAGATCCATTAGTTCATATCATTAGAAACTCATGTGACCATGGTATTGAAACTCCTGATGTACGTTTAGCTGCTGGAAAATCAGAAGCTGGTACCATTAAATTAACAGCATATAATGAGGGTAATCAAATTGTTATTCAGATTGATGATGATGGTAAAGGCTTAGATGCAAATATGCTAAAAGGTAAGGCTCTTGAAAAAGGTCTTATTTCTGAAAAAGAAGCTGATAGTATGAGTGAAAAAGAAGCATTTTCTCTTATCATGAGACCAGGTTTCTCAACTGCTGCTGCTGTTACAAATGTATCAGGTCGTGGTGTTGGTATGGATGTTGTAAAAACAAATATTGAAAAGGTAAATGGTATTATTGATATTGAGAGTGTTATGGGTGTAGGTTCATCTATGAAGCTTAAAATTCCTCTAACACTTGCTATTATCCAAGCCTTACTTGTTGGTGTTCAAGAGGAGTATTATGCTATTCCATTAGCTTCAGTTCTTGAAACAGTAAGAATATCTAAAGATGAGATTTATACAGTTGAGGGAAGAAGTGTTATGCGTCTTCGTGATGAAGTCCTTTCTCTTGTTCATATTGGTGATATTTTTGAAGTTGAACGCATTTTAGATGCAAGTGAACATGCTTACGTTGTTGTGCTTGGTCTTGGTACTCAAAAATTAGGTCTTATTGTAGATACATTGGTAGGTCAAGAAGAGATAGTTATTAAATCACTTGGTGAATACTTAAAAGGTATAGAAGGTGTTGCTGGAGCTACTATTCGTGGAGATGGTGGAGTTACACTTATCGTTGATGTTGTTGCCCTTATGGATATCGCTAAAAATGTTAAAAGTACAGCTTTAGTTGATAGTTCATCTGGTGGAGCTGCTGTATCAAATGAAAAAAATAAAGCTAGTGATTATACTGTTATGATAGTTGACGATTCAAAGACAGATAGAATGATTATGCGTAAAGCTCTTGAACCATTAGGTGTAACCTTAGTTGAAGCAGGTGATGGTCAAGAGGCATTAAATACGCTTAAAGCGGGCGATCATAACTTCGATGCTATGCTTATTGATATTGAGATGCCAAGAATGGATGGTTATTCTCTTGCTACAGAGATTAAAAAATATAATCGTTATAAAAATATGCCACTAATAGCTGTTACTTCTCGTACAGGTAAATCAGATCGTATGCGTGGTGTAGAGAGTGGAATG
>CAZZAZ010000060.1:0-10912 GCA_964652355.1 uncultured Sulfurimonas sp.
GGTGGTGCGCGAGTTTGATTTGTAGATTTTTGCTTTGAAATATAAACTAAAAAAGCACTGTCTACAATCCTATCAAAGGATAAATCATCCACTACACTTAACACATTGATAATATCTGCAGATGATAAATTTTTACCAACTATACAAACAGCACATCCAGCACCATCTTGATTTTGGATATGCTTTAACTCATGTATAGATGAGAAAGTTGTAGCAATAACAAAAAGTATAGATAAAAATATATTAGCTCTCATAATTATAATTATAACACAAATCAAATTAGTATAGTTTTTAAAATCAAATTTGTATTATTAAGATACAATATCACATGGCTAAAAAGAATAAAAAGAACTCCAAACTAAACCAAAGAATCAAAGAGTATTTTGATGGTGATCCTTTCGATGTAGGTATAGAGCGAGTTGATTCACATACTTTAAGTGAGCTATTTGCTACACTTGGGTTTTATGACATTGAACAACAAAGAGATGTATTGGTAAAAACATCACGAATGTTGTGGAGTGAAGCAGATAGTGGTTATCGCTCAGAGATACTAAATTTCTTTGCACAAAATCATACTATCTATAAATCAGATAATCCTAAACAACCAAGTTTAGAGCGTGATGATAAGATAGAGATGTTTATACATGAGTTAAATGTCTCTGCTGATGAAGCTATATATCTGCGTGAATCATTTGCGACTATGAGAAGTAAAAAAATCACCATTGAGAAGATGGAAAACAAACTCAAACACATCCGTTTTGAGGTAAAAAAGCAAAAATTAGAAAAAGCCCTTGATGGAGTTTTTGATATAAATGATACTTTGGAGTTTAACGCATCTATACACTATGTAATTTTTAAAGAGAGTTTTCATAAGATTTTAACACTAAATACAAAAACTTATGACTATGATTTTTTAAACGATACTAGCGAAGATGAAGTAGTTAAAAAAATCATTATTGATAAAGAGTATGTAGTTAAGAAAAAGCAAGAAGAGGTAGATAAGTTTATCTCTAAACTCAACTCTCCTCATATATACTTGAGTGAAAAAGAGATAGTAACTTCACTTCGTGCATCACCACCTAAGACCAAAGTAAATTTACCACTTATTAAAGAGAATATATTATTTAAAATTATTACAAATATAATCCCAATAGAAGATTTAGAGGTCCATGATGAAGAGTTACTACTTCACCTAAAACAAGACTATACACTTCCATATTCAGAGTTGAATCATCAGTATAACTTAGAACTTCATGTGGAACTAGAATCTCTTTTAAAAGATATCTGGGAGGCTAAAGAGCTTGATTTTACTGCTGTGATTAATGATGCAAAAAAAGAGATACAAGAAAACTTTGAAGTTGATTTAAAATATCTTGTAGATGAATGTGAACACTATGCAACCTTACTTCACCTTAGTCAAGAAGATTTACATAAGAGAGTTTATGATGTTTTACTTGAGCGTATACCAAATTCATTATCTATAAACACAAAAATTATCCAAAAATCTACTCGTGCTTTTGTTCGTTTAACACGTGATGAGATTATCAAAAAACAACGCCATGCACTTTTAGCTCGTACTATTCGTGACTTTAAAAATCTTTTTCCTATTGCACGTGAAATGAGACGAAAACTCATACTTCATATTGGTCCAACAAACAGCGGAAAGACTTACCAAGCTATGCAAAAACTCCAAGATGCAGACACTGGTTATTACCTTGCCCCACTTAGACTTTTAGCACTTGAAGGTTATGAGGGTTTAAAAGAGAAAGGGATACAAAGCTCACTTATAACGGGTGAAGAGCAAATTCTAGATGATGAAGCTACACATATAAGTTCAACTATTGAGATGATAAACTTTGAAGTTGATGTAGATATTTGTGTTATAGATGAAGTTCAAATGTTAGATGACCGTGATCGTGGTTGGGCTTGGGCAAATGCTATCATAGGTGCACCCGCAAAAGAGATTATAATGACTGGTTCCACTAACTCAAAAGAAGCTGTTATAGCTTTAGCAGAGTATTTAGGTGAAGAGTTAGAGATCATAGAGTTTGAGCGTAAAAATCCACTAACATTATTAGATAGTCCAACAAATCCTAAAGAGGTAAAAGAAGGTACAGCAATCATTGCTTTTAGTAGAAAAGAGGTACTAAAGCTAAAACAACAATTTTCAAGTGATTTTTCCGTAAGTGTAGTTTACGGCAATCTTTCACCAGAGGTTAGACGTGAAGAAGCTAGGCGTTTTCGTAGTGGTGAAACTCAGATACTTATAGCTACTGACGCAATAGCAATGGGTATGAATCTACCTATAAAAACTATACTATTTTCAAAAGCTGAAAAATTTGATGGAATTACACAAAGAAATCTTTTTCCTTCAGAGATTCACCAAATATCTGGTCGTGCTGGTCGTTATGGACTACATGAAGAGGGTCTTGTTGGTGCACTCTCTTTAGATGTACTTCGCATAGTTAAAAAAGGATTTTTTAAAGAGGCTCATACTATTGCTCTACCATTTCGTGTTATGGCTAACTTAGAGCATATAAAATTAGTTGGAAATATATTAGAAGAGAACTCTTTATATGAGATTCTAAAGTTTTTTGTAGATAATATGGAGTTCAATGGTCCATTTATAGCCTCATCTCTTGATGATATGCTTGAGGCTTCAACAATTGTTGATAATTATGACTTAGATATTGCAACTAAGTACCACTTAGCTTGTGCACCATTAACACTAAAATCTCCATATATTATCTCAGCGTACGAATCTTATATATCAGCTTTAGAGAAAAAAATGCCTGTCCCTTATGTCATTCCATCACTTACTGGAGAATATGCACAAACTTCAGATGAACTTTTACGAGCTGAAGATATGGTAAAAGAAATTTCATTATATCTTTGGTTAAGTTATAGGTTTGATGAATATTTTATAGACAAGGCTAAAGCTAGAAGTCATCGTGGCGTTTTAAATAGATACATTGAACTTTCCTTACAACAAGCACAACTTGCACAAAGATGTAGAATATGTGGAGCACCGTTACCAATAAATTCTAAGTACAACATCTGCCAGACATGTTTTAAGAAAAACTATGCTGGAAAAAATATGAGAAGAGGTAGGCACTAATTTTTACTTTAATACACCGTCAAGAACTGGAACAAAGTCACACTCTTCTAGTTCCTCTTCTTCTATCTTTTCACCATTTTTTATATAACGAGTTATAATCTGTTTGTTATCTTTTAACACAGGTGCTAGTAAAATTCCTCCATCACTAAGTTGATCAAAAAGTTTTTTTGGTATCTCTTTTGCTGTAGCTGAAAAAAGGATTCTATCATACGGAGCATATTGTATCCAGCCATTTTGACCATCATCAGTCCTTGTATGAACATTATGAATATTTAAATTACGAAAGCGAGACTTTGCTTCAAGCATAAGCTTTTCTATTCTCTCAATAGTAAAAACACCACGAAAAAGATGCGAAAGCACTGCTGCTTGATAACCTGAACCACAACCTACTTCTAAAACTCTATCAGCACCACGAGGTATGAGATACTCTGTCATTTTTGCAACTGTAAGTGGTGAAGAGATCCATTGAGCTGCTGAGAGTGGAAGAGCATCTAGTTTATAAGCACTATGTCTAAAACCAGCAGGAACAAAAGCTTCTCTGTTTGTTTTCGCAATTGCTTCTTTCACCGCTTCACTCATGTTAAATATTTTTTGGCACTCATTTGCCAGTCTTAATGTTTTTGTAGCTGTTATCTTATCCAATTATTTAATTCCCACATCCATATATCTTCTCATTTTTTGTATCTCTTGTTTATTGTATTCTACTCTTAAGCAAGGCTTATTCCCGTTTCTTAGCTCATCCCCCATTGGCGAGATAATCCCACTCATTTTTGTGCACTCTTCATTTAAAGAATCACTTGCAACTACATAACACTGGTTCATAACAGCTAAGGCTGATGTTAGTATTTTAAAATGCTCAGTTCGTAAAACTCCCCACCATGAAGGCACAGCTATAATGTCACAACCCTCTAACTTTTGCCAATAATCTTTAAAACGGAGTTCAAAACATATAACTACACCTATCTTAAGACCATCTACTTCAACTATCTCAACTTCACTAGAGCTGCCCTCTGACATATACTTATGCTCATCTCCAAAACGAAATAGTTTTGCTTTTGCACGTTTCCAGACTATTTCACCATTATGAAAAATTTTTACAAAGTTATATACTTTGTTATCATCACGTTCTAACATTGTTAGTATAATTGTTTTATCTTTTGAGGCTTTTTTTATAGCTTCATTCGCCCCATCTGCAAAGTCTAATGCATTTTCATAATTATCATAAGCAAAACCTGTTAAACATACTTCTGGAGCTACTATAAAAGAGTCTGTTGAAGTTTGGTTGACTAGGTCAAGAAGTATTTGTAAGTTAGAGTTATAATCTTTTGAGGATGTATCAAAAAGTAAAGAATTTAGAGTATTCATAACTTACTTAAAAGTCATTAAAGCATAACCATCATTTTGATAGTGTATTGTATCTATAAAGCTATTTTCTGATATATGAACAAACTCTAAAACATCTTCCTCTTCAATAGTGTTAGCATTTAAACTCATAGCACATACGGTAACTGCTACATCCCTATCTTTCGCTAAAACTTTTAACTGCTCTTGAGCTTGCTTCATTGACTCTACATCTTCATCAGCTATAACTTCATCAAAGTTGACTGAAACAATAGCTGCACATGAACCATGAATAGTTAGGGCAAATTTAACACTATCCCCATTTTTCTCAATCATATCAATAGTCCTCTCTATCAAGAACATACGACTAGTTATATAGCCAACATTTTTAGATGAACAATCAAAAATAGCCTTGTATTCTTTTGCAAATAGTGGTGAAAGAGTTACAAAAACTAAAAGTAGGTACTTTAACACTTATACACCTAATCCAAAAACATTTGAATCATTCCATCAGTTGCAAAATAAACTTTTTCATCTAGTTTTCCAGTTTTTTCTAAGATTGGACGAGCCTTATCTTGAATAGCAGGACTCATCTTCTCAAAATCTGGTAAATTAATATGCGCCATTTTAACTCCTAGAAGTCATCATCAAAAGTTAAAGAACCTTTTGAATAGTTAGCTACAGTACCTTCAAAGAAATTTGTTTTTTGGTCATTAAATTTTGAAAAATCATCTACCCATTTGATTGGATTTTCAACATTATAAAGTTTATCAAAACCAACTGCATTTAAACGCTCATCTGCAAGAAACTTGATGTATTGATCTACAATCTCATCAGTTAAACCTAAAATTTGACCTTGAGTAATATACTTACCCCAATCACTTTCAAGTTTTACAGCTTCTTCAAACATAGCGATAACTTCAGCTCTTAACTGATCTGTAAATAGATCGGGACGCTCTTTTCTAAGAGTGTTGATAAGGTTTTGAAAAAGTACAAGGTGTGTTACCTCATCTCTTTGAATAAATCTAATCATTTGTGCTGAACCTAACATTTTACCTGAACGAGCAAGTGTATAGATGTAAGCAAAACCACTATAAAAGTATATACCCTCTAAAATTTGGTTAGCGAAACAAGCTTTTACAAAGTTAGTCTCTGTAGGATTAGTTGAGAGCTGATCATAAGTACGAAAAATTGCATCATTTTTTGTTTTTAGCATCATATCAGTACGCCATAGATCATAAATCTCTTCTGAGTTTGTAGAGATACTATCAACCATAACTGCATAAGATTGTGAATGTAGCGCTTCTTCAAATGACTGACGAACTAAAATAAGATTAATTTCCGGTGAAGTAACATAAGGATTTACATTATCTATAAGGTTGTTTGTTTGAAGTGAATCCATAAAAATAAGTTGAGAAAGTGCTTTATCATAAGCATCTTTTTCATCTTGAGTAATATTCTTGTAATCTTGAACATCCTTGGTCATATCTACCTCTTTTGGAAACCAAGTGTTATTTAACATAACTTCCCAAAGGTTATATGCCCATTGATATTTGATATTATTTAACTCAAAAATACCAGTTGGATCTCCACCAAAAACTTTTCTATCATTTACGCTTTCTGTTGAGTCTGGATTATATATTTTTTTTCTATTCATGCATGATTCCTTATTTAAAGATACTTTGCTTTATTTTCATTTTTAGTAGATGATTATAGCTGTATATATATAAAGATGTTATTAATACTAGTCTATATTTATCTCTAACCTTTTATACCATCCGCTCTTGGTTTTAACAAGAATGGAAAAAACATTTTTATATACATTGCAAATGGTAAACTCCAAACAAATGCTGCATAAAGATGAAATTCATATACACGTAAAATAGTCCCAATAATTATAAAAACTACCATCATGTGAGTGTAAATATTTGATGTTAGTTTACGACCAGTATGCACCCAGGAAATTATAAGTAAAACTGCCATATATGAGAGTCCTATCCCACCACTTGTTATAAAATGTCTGTATGAGCTCATGTTATAAATATCTGGGTTTAGTAAATCGTAACCCATTAGACCATAACCTAAAGAAAACAGAACATATATACTTCCAAGATAAATAACATAAGCTTGATTTAGTATGAACTCATCTTGGAGTTTGTATTCACTTGTTATACCAAGTATTGCCGTAGCTACTGCAAAACCTAACCATCCAAGTGCTGAGTTTTCAGGAAAGAAGAACTCAACAGTGGTGAAAACTAAAACAGCAAAGATTGCTAGGTTTGTTTTTGGTGGACGAGAGATAAATACATCGTCTATACCTTTATCCTCCATCAGCTCATTTATAGCCTCCATATTTACACGGCGAAGTGCTAACAAAATTAAAACTACAATTAGTCCAAGTGCTACATATAAAATCTTCATAGATGGAGTGTTTGAAAAGCCAAGCATTGAGGCAAAAAACCAAACTTCAACTATAAAAAGTCCTAGGGCTGTGTAACCTATGGAAGCATGTCTTTGGAGTTTATCTAGCACTGCGTGTTTAGCAAACCATATAATCCATCCAAGCATTGCAAGGTTTAAAAAAGCCGCTAGATAAATGCTTGTGTAATCCATAGTCCAAAAACTAACACGACCTAATACCCATAAAATAACTACATTTCTAAGTCGCTTTCCGATGAGTGGAATAAATCCAGGAAAAAGCTCTGGTAATCCAGTTGCCAAAAAGGCTAAGGTTCCCGCAGTTACTAAACCATAAAGCATCTCATATACATGCCAAGTTAAAATATCGCCAATGAAAGGCAAGGTTATAAAACCAGAGTAAGCTAGTCCCCATAAAATCATAGATAGTAAAATATATGGAGCAAAAACTAAAAATATTGCACGAAAACCATAAGCTAGATATACTGGAACACCCTCATCATCTGGATAAAATAAGTAATGATTTGTAGCCCGTAATTTTTCTTCTTGAATCTCAGCCATTATTTTAACTCCAATTCAAAAGTATCTATTATCTCATTATCTTGTAGTATTTTCGCGCTTTCACCATAGACATACTTGTCATCACGCTCTTTTTGTGGCAAATCATAAGAGAATTTTTTCACTATATGACCAGGGTCAGCTTTTAGTAAAAGAATCTCATCACTTAGTCTTATAGCCTCCATCAAATCATGAGTAATAAAGAGTATGCTTATCTCTTTTTTATCTATCATATCTATTAAAATTGTTTGTAGCTCTTTTTTTAGTCCAATATCTAGAGCTGAAAATGGTTCATCTAAAAAAAGTAAAGATGGTTTTACCACAAGTGCACGAGCGAAACTAACACGCTGACGCATACCACCACTTAAATCTTTTGGAAATTTATCAAAATCATTCTCTTCAAGTCCAAACTTTAAAGCTATCTCTTTTGATTTTTTTACCGCCAAAGAAGTACTTTCACCGTTTGCTAACAAACCTAAAGATATGTTATCAATCACATTTTTCCAAGGAAGAAGACGTGCATCTTGAAAAGCAAAGGCGGAACTAGTAAAACTATTTTTTACTTCTCCCTCTTCAATATCAAGTAAATCAGCACATAAATGAAGCAGAGTTGTTTTACCACCACCAGATGGACCAACTATCGAAAGTACTTCACCTTTACTTAGAGTAAAGTTGATATTTCGCAAAATCTCTGTAAAACCAAAACTATGATTTAATCCTTTTACAACTAATCTCTCCATAATTCAACCTCACGTTTAATTGGCTCTAAGATTATATACTCTATAAACATAAGTGAAGCTATCATAATCACTACTATTGAGAGTGCGGTTGGAGTGTCAAGTTGACTTCTAGCAACTGCAAGTGAAGCACCTATTCCATCAGATGTAGCTAGGAGTTCAGCCATGATAACTATCTTCCAAGACATTCCGAGTCCTGAAACCCAAGCAGGAAAAACATAAGAGAAGATATGTGGAAAATATACATCAAAAAACTTCATGTGCCAAGGTAGTTTAAAACTCTCAGCCATCTCCTTTAAATCGCCATCAAGTGTACGAGTACCCTGTAAAGCTCCTACAAACATGATAGGAAAAGAAGCAACTATAACGGTAAAAATAACCGTCTCATCTCCCATACCAAACCAAATCATCGCTAACACTATCCAAGCGATTGGTGGCATACCTACTAAAATAGTAACAATAGGACGGCTCATCATAGAGGCTGTTACAAAAAAACCTGCAATTAGTCCAAGTGCAGAGCCAAGTAAAAGTGAGATTCCAAAGCCCATGGATGCTCGATAAAGTGTAGTGTTTATTTCACCTAGTACCTCTTCATCCTGTAACATTGCAAAAAGTGTTTGAAAAGTTTCAAGTGGTGAAGGAAGTACTAAATCTCCATAGATTTGATTTCCCATATCCCAAGTAGCGATAAAAAGAAATATAGAGGCAATAGCTCCCCAACCAGACCAAAGGTAAGCTGGGAAATCCTTAAGTATTTTTAATGCAAAATTCACCGTTTATAGTCCGTAGTAAAAGCTATCTTGAGGTAATTTCTTTCCAACACTTTTAGGATCCTCTTGCATCAAAATATTAAAGAAAAATTCTAAATCATCTTTTACATCTTTTGCACTAACATTACGAAGCCTAACATGCTCTATAGAATCACTAACTCCATCTTCTGTTAGTAAGTCTATCTTATCAGCTACAAGCCTACCTGCTTCTTTTGGATGAGTTTTGTACCACTCTAGAGCCTTGTTATACTCTTCGTTAAATCTAGTAATTACATGTTCATCTTTCATAGAACCCATAACAGCTATACCAGCTTCTGGAATATCTCCGTTAGTTTTAAAAACTTTTCCCCACTCATCTTGCAAATCTACACTTCTATATAAATCAGGTGCAACCATACTAATAGGAAAAGATTTTGTTTTTCTAAGTGCTACTGAAATTGCTGGTTCAGCAAGTAAAGAGTGATCAATTCTACGCATAATTAACATTTGCATAGCATCTATTGGTGAAGCTACATAAACAAGCTCAAAATCTTTCTTTGGGTTAAGTCCTTGTCTTTTTAGAAGTTGTTTAAAAACTATATCTGGCATATCTGCGCGAAAAGGTACTGCTATTTTTTTACCTTTAAAATCTTTTAGAGTTTTTAAATTATCTTCACGAGATATCATCCCTAGGATTCCCCAAACAGAAACATTTAAGAGTTTTATATCTACACCCTTGTTATTTAAAATTGCAGCAGTATTTGTAGGAATTGCTAAAAAATCAACATCTCCTTTGATAGCAAGAGCACGAAGTTCATCTGGATTTTTCCAAAGTCTAAACTCTATTTTATCTGCTACATCTTTTAAAGCATCCGTTTCAATCATACGTAAAATCGGATGTGATACTGAAGCGAATGGTCCAGCTATTGTTATTTTTTGGAGTTGTTTTGCTTCTAATGCTGAAATATTCAGCAAAAAAAGTACTAAAAATATTTTTATAAAATTATTCATTATTATCCTTAATGTTATAATTAAAAGTATAGTATCTATTTTGAGATTAATTATCATTGATATTTATCAAGTTATTAAAACAAATAACCAATCCTAATTGTGTAACGCTCTTTTTCAAGTGAACGATACTCTTTTGTATTGTAATGTGCTAAAAAAGATATACCAAAATCAATATGTAATTTTGGCTTATCAAAAGGTAACCATTGAACTTGTGGAGTAACATATCCAACACTACCCGCAAAAGCTTTAAATGGAAATGGACTTACTGGCTCTGGATCATCTCCTGGATCTGTATCAGTATTGTACTTTCCATTATATTCAAGACCTAAATTGAAATTTTTATTAAGTCCTGCTACAAAACCAAAATCGTAAGATAGTTCATCTCCAAAATCGTAGTTATTTTTAGCCTTTGGTCTATTTGTATACATTGTGTGAGCATCTATACGCATATTATTTTCAAATACTTTGGAAAATCCTAATCCTAATTTATATTCTGCTTTACCAGTTCCAAGTTGAGTTGGTAGTGGTGTATTCATACTTGGGTTAAATGGTGGCCCTTTAACAAACGTTTCATCTGTTGAACCTGTTGGAAATTTTACTCCAACACCAATAGACAAAGCAAAATCATTATCTTTCATAGATATGATTTGATGTTTTAACATAACAACAATATCTCCTAAACCTTTGTTATCAATTTCAACAGGAAAACCTGCAGTTGTTGGCAAACTTGCCTCAGCATGAAAATCTTTATATGGAATCACTGCACGTATTGTTGTCTTATCTGTTATACCATAGATAAGACCTAGTAGAGTTATATTTGCCGTAGCTTCTAAGCCTTGAAGATTTTTAACCTCGTCAGTGCCTGTATACATCGTATCTCTTTTAAAATTTATATGTTTTAAAACAGCTTTAATTTTTCCCTTTGGAAGAACCATTGCCCCACCCTTAGAGTTTATCCCTGGTATTACTTGTGCGTTTAA
>CAZZAZ010000061.1:0-10680 GCA_964652355.1 uncultured Sulfurimonas sp.
AAGGTATGCATGGTGGTAAAATCATTATCACTTCAAAAAATGAGGGTGAAGAGTTTGCTGCTGGTGGTAATACTTGTCTTTATGGTGCTACTGGTGGTAAACTTTACCTTTCAGGTGCAGTTGGTGAAAGGTTTGCAGTAAGAAACTCAGGTGCTTTAGCAATAGTTGAAGGTACAGGAGATAATGCTTGTGAGTATATGACTGGTGGTGTTGTAGTGATTCTTGGTCGAACTGGGATCAACTTTGGTGCTGGTATGACAGGTGGTATATCTTTTGTGTATGATGAAGATCATTCATTTGTTGAAAATGTAAACCGTGAGTTAGTTGAAGCTATTAGAATAGATACGGATGAGGGTGATGAAGCTCGTCATTACTTAAAAAGATTGTTAAAAGATTATGTGTTAGAAACAAAATCCGTTAAAGCACAGGAGTTACTAGATAACTTTAGAGTAGAGGTTAGAAATTTTTGGTTAATTAAACCTAAAAATTTAACAAAACTACCACTTAGTATAGAAAAGGGAGACTAATCATGAAAGAATATTTAAATATAGAGCGTATAGAAGCTGAAAAAAGATTAGTTGTTGATCGTGTAAAAGATTTTGATGAAATTTATGAAGTATTTGATAAAGATGATGCGGCTACTCAATCTGAGAGATGTATTCAGTGTGGTGATCCATTTTGTTTAAACAAATGTCCACTTCACAATTATGTTCCTCAATGGCTTAAAGCTGTAAGTGAAAAAGATTTAGAGTTTGCATTTAAACTTTCAAATGAACCTTCACCTTTTCCAGAGGTAATGGGTAGAGTTTGCCCGCATGATAGACTTTGTGAGGGTGATTGTACTTTAAATGATGGTCATGGAGCTATTACGATTGGTTCAGTTGAGACGCACATCACTGAGGCAGGTTTTAAAGCTGGTTATACTCCTGATTTTCCAGGGATAACGACAAATAAAAAAGTAGCTATTATTGGTTCAGGTCCTGCTGGGCTATCTGCTGCAACTTATCTACTCCGTTCTGGAATTGCGGTAACTATGTATGAGAGAGCTGACCGTGCTGGTGGACTTTTAACTTATGGTATTCCAGGTTTTAAACTAGATAAAAAAATTATTGAAAGACGTTTAAAATTTTTAATAGAAGCAGGAATGGAGTTAATCCTTAACTGTGAAATAGGTAAAGATAAAACTTTTGAAGAGATTGCTGATGCTCATGATGCTATATTTATAGGTGTTGGTGCTACAAAAGCAAAATCTGCTTCAATGGCTGGTGAAAATGCTTCAAATGTTTATGCTGCTATGGATTACTTAACAGCTATTCAAAAGAAAAAATTTAATTCAGACTATGATAAAAAGTTTGATTTTAAAGATAAAAATGTGGTAGTTATTGGTGGTGGTGATACTGCTATGGATTGTCTTCGTACTGCAAAGCGTGAGGGTGCAAAAACTGTAACTTGTCTTTATCGTCGAGATGCTCAAAATATGCCAGGAAGTCAAAAAGAGTATAAAAATGCTATGGAAGAGGGTGTTGATTTTACTTTCTTCGCATCTCCAAAAGAGATAGTTTTAGATGAAAAAGGCAAGGCTATTGCTGTTGAAATTGTAAAAACAACACTTGGTGCAAAAGATGAAAATGGTCGTCAAAGAATGGAAGAGCTTAAAGGTAGTGAAAGTCGTGTAAGTTCTGATGTTATTATCATGTCTCTTGGTTTTGACCCTGAAGTTCCATCGTTTTTAGCAGAAAATGGTATAGAGACAAACTCATGGGGTGGAATCATTGTAGATGAAGAGACTAATGAAACCACTACTGCAGGTATTTATGCTGGTGGAGATTGTTACCGTGGTGCTGACTTAGTTGTTACAGCTGCTTATGATGGACGTGAAGCTGCCCGTGCAATAACAAAAAACCTACTCAAATAAGCATTTATTTTCATCCTTTATTGGGTGGAAATATTTTTATTGAAGTAAAATTTAGCTATAATCGCGACAATTATATACTAAAGGATACTCTTTGAACCTCTTAAGCATTTTTTCTTTCAGCTCCGATAAAAATAAACCTGTACAAAATGAAGCATCATCTCACTGGGTAAAGTGTAAATCTTGTGAATCTCTTATGTATTATAAAGAGGTTGAAAATCAAAAACATGTATGTCCAAAATGTGGCTACCATATCCGTATTGGTGTAAAAGAGCGCATTGAGCTTCTAGCAGATGAGGGTACATTTGTTGAGTATGATGATAATCTTAGACCAATTGATCCACTAAAATTTGTAGATAAAAAATCATATAAAAAGCGTATAGAAGAGGGTTATGCAAAAACTGGACGTTACTCATCTGTTGTAGCTGGCGAGTGTGAAATGTTTGGGGTAGCTGCTCAAGTTGTAATATTTGACTTCGCATTTATGGGTGGAAGTTTAGGTTCTGTTGAGGGTGAAAAAATTGTTCGTGCAGTAAATCGTGCAATAGAGAAAAAACAAGGTTTAGTTATATTATCTGCTTCTGGTGGAGCAAGAATGCAAGAGAGTACTTTTTCCCTTTTACAAATGAGTAAAACATCTGCAGCTTTGGCAAAACTAGCAAATCATAATCTTCCATATATCTCAGTTCTAACAGACCCAACTATGGGCGGTGTTTCTGCTTCATTTGCAACATTGGGTGATATTATTATTGCTGAGCCTGGTGCGCTTATTGGTTTTGCTGGTCAACGTGTAATCGAGCAAACTATTGGTTCAGCCCTTCCAGATGGCTTCCAAAGAGCTGAATTTTTACTTGAAAAAGGTTCTATAGATATGGTGGTTAATCGTAATAACCTAAAAAAAACACTTTCTGACCTTTTTACACTTCTTAAAGTTGCGTAAACTTTAAATATGAATCTTTACGCTCTTTGTGATCAAGATTTATTAGATAAAAATAATATAACTCTCAATGAGTTCATTGAATTAGCAAATAGTAAAGATGCAAAAATAATTCAATATCGAAATAAAACAGCAGATATTACTTTTATAAAGCAGCAACTTATTAAAATTAGACAACATTATGATGGATTTTTAATTGTTAATGATGCTTATGAACTTGTAGAGTTTTGTGATGGCGTACATGTTGGTCAAGAGGATTTAAAACTTATTGATGAAGATGTATTTAAAGCTGTGAAAATATTGCGTGATGTAGTTGGTAAAGACAAACTTCTTGGTATCTCAACGCATAATGAAACCGAAGTCATAGAAGCTAATAATATGGACTTAAACTATATAGGTTTAGGTGCATATAGGGCTACATCTACAAAAACAGATGTGAGTACTATACTTGGTAAAAAATTGGACTCTATCGCCTCAAAATCAAAACATTTAGTAGCAGCTATTGGCGGTGTAAAACTTGATGATAAGTTTTCTCATATTGAGTATCATGTTATAGGTAGTGGACTTTTAAAATGAATATAGATATTATCTCAATTGCTAAAAAAGAGCGTTCAACTTATGATCCTTTATATAAAGAGTTAATAAAAATGAGTTCTCGTTTCGCAAAACTCAACGATATTGAACTTTTTAACAAAGATGTAACAAAAGCACACACTATATCATCAAATGCCTCACAGCAGGCATATACAAAGATACTAGATCCATATATAAGTAAAGGTTTTAACATAACTTTACATCCTGATGGAAAATTAATCGATTCTTATGAATTTAGTAAGCTATTAGATGGTAAAATTGCGATTAAATTTTTTATTGGTGGAGCTTATGGCTTTGAGGAATCATTTTTGAAAAAAAGTGATGCTGTTATAAGCTTAGGAAAATTAACTATGAGTCATAAAATTGCTAAGGCTGTTTTGCTTGAGCAGATTTATAGAGGTTTTTCTATTTTGAGTAACCATCCATATCATAAGTAAAGATTAGAGGGATATAAGTGCAAACAAGTGAACTAAGCTACTTTAAAGAGATTTTAGAGAGTAGAAAAGAGCAAATAGCTAAAAATATAAATGGTGTTAACGATGAACTAAATCAGTTAAATGGTTTAGAGTTAAATGATGAGGGCGACCATGCCTCTGTAAATAATAACTCTATGGTTGAGAGTGCAATAGTTCAACAACAAGAGAAAGAGCTAAGAGAGATCAATATTACTTTAGGTAAAATATCTAATGGTGATTATGGTATATGTGAAATGTGTGAAGACCCTATTGGTTTTCAAAGACTAAAAGTTAAGCCACATGCAATATATTGTATTGATTGTAGAGAAATAGTAGAAAAATCTAATTAAATTAAGGGGTCTTTATGTATATAAAAAGATACACAGTAGCAGCATTAATATTAATAGCTTTGGTTGGTGGGTATGTACACCAACTTGTAACACAAGATGTTATGACACTGGACTTTTTCGGTATTCCATTACCAGCATTGCCAATATCATTATGGGTAGTAGTGCCTCTTGTTTTATTGTATATAGCTAGTGTAGCTCATATGGCATTTTACTCACTTTTGGGTAGTTTAAAATTACGTAAGTATGAAAAAGATTATGAAAAGATGATAGACTCTATTGTTGATGCTTATCTTGGTAAAAAAGATCGTGTACATACATTTAAAACTGAGCGTTATCAACTACTTGGTTCACTAGTAGATAACTCAACTATTTTAGCAAATCATAATCTTGATAGCGATATAAAAGATGAAAAAATTTCTGCTGTACTTAAGTGTATAGAGACTGTAAAAAATGGTGAAGTTGCTGATTTGAAAAAATATAACTTACCATCATACAATGAACTAGCTATACAAAATGAGAGAAACCGTTATAAAACTGGTGGAATCTCTGCTGAGGGCATACTTGGTCATTTAGAAAAATATGATGAGTCTTTAGCTAAAGAGGTTTATGTTGACTTTGTAGCAACTGCTTCAATTAAAGATATTCAAAAATATAACAAGTCTATGACAAAAGAAGCACTTTTTGTAATTCTTTCAAGAATTAATGCAGCTGAAAATACTATAGAGATGTCAAATGATGATTTAATTTCACTGTTTAGTGGTTTAGACTTAAATGCACAAGATTATATACATGCGTCACATCTTTTAGCAAAAACAATGGTTCCGGATCAAAGAATTAAACTATTTGAAACTATGAGTGAAGCAGATGAGATAGTTATAGATGCTTACTTATATACGCTATTTGATTTAGAGATGATAGCTCCAGCAAATGAGATACTTGAAAACTCGTCTGATGGTGAATACTCACACTTTAAAGCATATAGTGCCTTAAGAGAGAGTGGTAAGCATTTCGATATACATATGTTTTTGTAGATGTTAGACAAACTATCATTTGATACACCTCTTTATGTATTAGCCCCTTTAGCGGGCTTCACAGACCTTCCGTTCCGTTCCGTTGTTAAAAAGTTTGGTGCAGACTTAACTGTTTCTGAGATGCTTAGTTCAAATGCACTCGCTCATGGTTCCACAAAAACTCTACATATGTTAGAAAAATCTCCAAATGAAGACCCTTACTCTGTTCAAATATCAGCTTCTGAAATTGACATGGCTAAACGAGCTGTTGAAGTTTTAAACGAGTATGACGGTATTGATATTATTGATTTAAACTGTGGTTGTCCAGTTCCAAAAGTTGTAGGTCATGGAAGTGGAAGTTCATTATTGCTGAATTTACCACTTATGGGTGGTATTATCCGAACTATAAAAGATACTTCAAATAAATCATTAACTACAGTAAAGATTAGACTAGGTTTTGAAGAAAAAAACCATATAGATATAGCAAAACTTGTAGAGGACTCTGGTGCTGACTTTTTAGCAGTACATGGTCGTACTCGTGCAGGAAAGTTTAAAGCACCCGTTGATTATGACGCAATAGCAGAGATAAAAAAAGCTATAAATATTCCCGTTATTGCAAACGGAGATATTGATTCTTATGAGAAAGCTCAGTGGGTGCTAGAGCATACTGGAGCTGATGGAGTTATGATTGGTAGGGGTGCTGTTGGTGCACCTTGGATATTCCATCAACTTAAAACTGGTAGTTCAGATATTGACAATAACATAAAACACGCTATAATCATGGAGCACTTTGATAAAATGATAGAGTTTTATGGGCAATATGGAGTTGCTATGTTTAGAAAACATACACATACTTACTCTAAAGGTTATAGAGGTGCTTCAGCACTTAGAAACAGTGTAAACAGTATAAATGATATACAAGAATACCGCACTGTGATAAATGACTTCTTTAGTACAAGCGAGATAATTTGCTAGAAATAAGCAGCTCAATTAGAGATTTAAATAATGGTGATATATCAGATAATCTTTATCACTATGATTATAATGTTAAACATTTGTTATCTCTAATAAATAAGGGTATCGATAAAGATGACCCGATGTTTTTAAGTTCATACCGCTCTTTTGAGGGTGAAGTATTTGAAAATTTTCTTTATGAAAAGCTGTTACGATATGCTGTAGATAATGATGAGATTGAAAAGTTTGTTCTAAAAGGTTTTCACCAGGAAAAAGAGAAAGCTTACGCAAATACTCTTTCTATAAGTGAAAAACAGCAAATTGTATATAGGACTAAGAGTAGAGAAATTTCTGAATTTGATGCTATGTTTATTACTAAAAATAATGAACTATACTTTGTAGAGATGACTCTTGTTAAATCTGTTTTAAAATTAAGAAAAAGGCTGAGAAAGAAAAAAGCCCTACTAGAGATAATATTTCCAAATTATGAGATAAAAGCACTTATTATCCTAAATGAAGGTGCAACTGGTGTTAAACAGTTTCCTGATTACTGTACCGTATGGTTTACAAGAGAATATTCAGCAAGAGATGTTCTTGATTTTATAGTAGATGAGAATAGACCTAAGCTTTTAAGAAAAGAGATGCTTAAATCGCCTAAAATGATAGAAGCTCATAGTTTAAAGCTTCACCCATTTAGATACTATAACACGATGTCTTGGATCACTAAAACTATTAGAAGTCATAAAAAACATATATTGGATATGAACTTTTTGATGAGTCCTAAAGTACAACGTTATCAAGATTTATATAATAAATTTTATATAGGATATACTAGTATAGAAGAGGTTAAATCTATACTAAACTTAGATGAAAAAGAGTATGATGAAAAACAAAGAGTTATTGTAGCTATTGAAAAAAAGCACTCAAATGAAATTGTGGTAACTTACTATATTCAAAAAACTCGTAAAAGTCTTTACCTTTATTCATTTAATGATAATGGAAGTGTCGTTAAAGAGAAAAAAGACCCATTTGGTATAACGGTTACTGAGGTTTATCATACAAATAAGATGATGGATAATAGCTATGAGCTAAATCTCTCAAATATTAAAGTAATAAAAAAACTTTTAAAAGATAGATTTATAATGGATAGTAAAAAAAGCTAAACATCCCAAGATATAGATGATGAAGCTCTTTCTTTGTATGCATCTATAGGTTTTTTAATCTCTTCTTTAGTCTTTGTCTTGGGATTCAAAAAATTATCTAGCTCTTTATGTCTGCTTTGAAGTATTGTATTGAAATCTTCTTGGGATTCTGGTTTATTATCTGTAAATCGATCTAGCAGTACATTTGAAGTACCCATCATAACAAGATAACTTTGCCCTGAAAAATCAAGCATAACTACACTATTCTTCTCATCAATAGACTTTTGGAACCTTATATTAACATTACTATCTGATTCCTCTTGAGTTTCTTTAAAAAGCCATGAGGAACCACCTTTATTTAGAGCTTTCTTTTGTTTTTTAAACTCACTTGGTGTCACTCTTTTTTTAACAAATAAAAGTATAAGTATTCCAATTATTAATATAGCTATAACTACATAGTAACTTTGAGCTATATCATCACTTTTTTTAGTTGGAAGAGTTAATGATTCTGTATCCGTTTGTTTATTAAGTTGTTTATTTTTTGATGAGGCAACTTTTTTTGTAAATCTAAGTCTTAAACCATAAGAATCAGATGTTTTTGAGGCGATAAGTCTAACTCCTGGCGATACCGATACAACTATTTTTGTAAATCCAGACATTGGTGTTATACTAAGAGATCGAATAAATCTAGATGATAATTGCTTTAGTTTTGCTGATTCTATAGAAGCATTGTAAAGTTTTATAGATATTGTTGAAGCATTGATACTTTGTTTTATTACACCGGCATAAGGTGTATCAAAAGTGATCATTACATCGACTCTCTCTGTTCTGTCATAAATGTTGTAACTTAAAATCTTTGAGGCATAAAGTGTATAAGAGAGTAAAATAAGAGTAACAAAGAGTTTTATCATAGTCTCTCTTTAGATAGGTGATATAGTACAGCAGATGAGTCTAAAATCTCATTTATACGAATAGCAAGGTTTTTTTCATAAACCATAACCTCACCCTTCCCAAGTATGCGTCCATTTACATAAGACTCAACACTTTCACCCGCAGGTTTCATCAAATCTACAATAGAACCTTTTGTAAGCTTTAAAATTTCACTAATTGTTAGTTCTGTTTCACCTAAATCTGAAACAAACTCAACTTCCATATCTAGAAGTCCTGAGTAGTTCATCCATGATAATTCTTTTTCAGCATCATATTCTTTTTGAGGCTCTCCAAAATTATGTTGGTTTTTTTTCTTCACTATAGTTCCTTGATTGCAAGAATCATCTCGTCATTTTCAACACTTATAACCTTACTTTGATCATACTCATAATCAAATATGTCTAATTTCTCAAAGTTAGGTGTAGAAATTGTAAAAGGGTTCTTATCTTCTTCCTCTGCTAAGACTTTAGCGCTACCAATAACTAAGTTAGCTAGTTCTAGTATCATATCAGTTAGGGTCTCTTTATCACTTTCATCCTCTTCTAGATAAAGCATAGAGACTCTCTGTATAAAATTCTCTTGTGCAGCCAAATAGACTCGATGTTTAATAGAATCAGATGTTTCTATGTCAATATAAGCAATAAGTGTTCTAGTTTGCGTAAGTTCATCACTAAGTTTATGTTTAACTCTTAGTTGATGGATACAAAAATTTTCAGCAGCTACAATTATTGGTTCTAACATAAATTACCCCTTTAATAGTTAATCATTATACTGCAAATAAATCAAAATAAAATTAAACTAGCAGTTATTGTGCTTTATACAACTAGTCTAAAGAGTATATTGAGTATAATTCGCAAATGATAGAATTGATTTTTTTAGGTATTAGTGTTGGTGGTTTATCTGGCTTCTTTGGCATAGGTGGTGGTACTATACTTATTCCATTATTGTTGATGTTAGGATATGAAACCAAAATAGCTATTGGTATATCTGTTATTCAGATGGTTTTTTCATCAATTTATGGAAGTTATATTAATAATAAAAAAGGCACACTAGATGTTTCTATGGTCTTAATTATAGGACTTGGTGGTTTTTGTGGTGCTCTTTTTTCTGGAATTATAGCTTCGAGTTTAAGTGATAAAACTTTAGAGATGATTTTTTTAGCTTTTGCATCTTTTGCATTAGCTAGAATGTTTTTTAAAACTAAGCAAAATGTTGAGCAAAAAGAGTTAAATAAAATAGTTCTGTTTTTGATAGGTTTAGTTTTAGGGACTCTAAGTATGCTTATTGGAGTTGGTGGAAGTATTTTACTTGTACCAATTTTAGTTGGTTTTTTACATGTAGAATTAAAAAAGGCTATCTCAGCTGGTTTGTTTTTTGTTGTGTTTTCTTCTGTCTCTGGTTTAATATCTCACTATCTTAGTGGATATATGGATTTTAAAAGTGGAGTTACAATAGGTTTAGCATCATTACTTGGTGTATATATTGGGATAATTTTAAAAGACAAGGTTAGTGAAATCTTGCAAAAAAAACTTTTAGTTGGTTTTTACTTTCTAATAGTTGTATATTTAATAAATAGGGTATTTTAATGAAGAAAAAAGATGTAATCGTTATAACTGGTGCAAGAGAAAATAATTTAAAAAATATAAATTTAACACTACCAAAAAATGAACTAATCGTTATGACAGGGCTTAGTGGAAGTGGTAAATCAACACTGGCTTTTGATACACTTTATGCAGAGGGTCAACGTCGTTATATGGAGTCTCTAAGCTCTTATGCAAGACAATTCCTTGACCGTGTTGGTAAGCCTGATGTTGATAAAATAGAGGGACTTACTCCTGCAATTGCAATAGATCAAAAAACAACTTCAAAAAATCCTCGTTCAACTGTTGGAACAATTACAGAGATATATGACTACTTTAGACTTCTTTATGCTCGTGTTGGGATTCAGCACTGTCATAAATGTAAAAAAGTTATCTCTCAAATGTCTGCTTCAGATATTATCGGCGAGGTAGCAAAGCTTCCTGAAGGTGCAAAGCTTGTACTACTTGCTCCACTTGTGCGTGATAAAAAAGGTTCATATTCAGATATGCTTGAATCACTTGTGCATAAGGGTTATGTTCGTGCAATGATAGATGGTGTAATGGTTAGACTTGATGATGAAATAGAGTTATCAAAGACTAAAAAACATACTATCAAAGTTGTAATAGACAGGGTAGTGGTAAAAGAAGAAAATAAAGAAAGAATCGCAGCAGATGTTGAGAAAGCTTTAAAAGAGAGTTATGGTGAATTAGAGATAGATATACTAAATCATAAAGAACTTGACTTAAAGCAGTCTCAAATCCATTATAGTGAGCATAATGCTTGTTTTGATTGTAAGATAAGTTTTGATCCACTTG
>CAZZAZ010000062.1:0-10569 GCA_964652355.1 uncultured Sulfurimonas sp.
CATCAATAATTACATCATTTGAAGCATTAAAGTTAGTTGTACCTTTATCAGAATCAACCATAGCAATTTTTGGAGAATCAGATTCAACTACTGCTAAGAATGCTTCTTTAATTTCAGCTTCTTTTGCGTGACCAGCAATTTTCTTCTCTAAATCAGACATACCTTGGTTTGGTGCAACATTAAGTTCTGCAAATACATCTGCATATTTAGCAAATACATCTTTAAAGAAAATAGTGAAACCATGACCAAACATAATTGGATCAGAGATTTTCATCATTGTTGCTTTTAGGTGTAATGACCATAAAACATCATTTTTCTTAGCATCTTCAATCGTTTTTGCATAAAAAGTGTTTAATGCAGCAATTGACATATATGTACCATCAAGAATCTCACCGTCAACAGCATCAATAGTAGTTAATTCTTTACCATTAAGTGCAATAGTAACTTTTTGAGCTTTTTCTACTGTAACTGATTTCTCATTACCGTAAAAGTCTCCATTACCTTCCATATGAGCAACATATGATTTAGGATTTTCTGGAAACGCACGAAGCTTATGTGGATTCTTTTGAGCAAATTTCTTAACTGCCTTAGCAGCACGTCTATCAGAGTTACCCTCACGTAGGACAGGGTTAACCGCTGAACCTAAACATGTAGAGTATTTAGCTTGGATAGCTTTTTCATCATCATTAGCTGGATTTTCCGGATAATTAGGAATATCAAAACCTTGACCTTGAAGTTCAGCTATACAATCTTTAAGCTGTCCAACAGACGCAGAGATATTTGGAAGTTTAATAATATTCCCGTCTTCTTGTAGTACTACTTTTCCTAATTCAGAAAGCTCATCTTTTGCAAGATCCCATGTTGCAAGAACACGACCTGAAAGTGAGATATCACTTGTAACAACTTCAACGCCTGCGGCTTGAGTAAACGCGTTAACGATAGGTAAAAGCGAGTAAGTCGCTAGTGCTGGTGCTTCGTCAATAACTGACCAAATGATTTTTGACATATTTTGTCCTTACGATTTAATATTTTGTATTTGTATAGTACTATAAGATAAATAATATTTGTGTAGCTTCTGTAAATTATAAGCGATTTTTTTTATTTGTTTCGTTTGGTAGCACGCTTTATATTGCTTAAATGTGTAGAATAGTTACGCGTAAAATCATGAGTTCCATTTTTAGACTTCATAAAATAAAGATAATTTGTCTTCTTTGGAAATATTGCTGCCCTTATAGCACTAAAGCTAACATTGCATACTGCATCTGATGGAAGTCCCTTAACTCTGTATGTATTATAGCCTGTTCTATCTTTTTTAATTCTATTTGGTGTTACTTTTATATGCGAATATTTTCCATAATTAAGAGTACCATCCATTTGTAGTTTCATGTTCTTCTTTAGTCTATTATATATAACAGAACTTACAAGTGGCATCTCCTTTATTGAAGCAGATTCTTTTTGTATTACAGAAGCAATTGTTACAAAATGAAACCATTTCTTTTCATTATAAGCTCCAAATATTTTTTTAGATAGTTTTTTCATTTGATATCTTGACTTAGAAAGTAATATGTTAATTAATGTAGCTTCTGTTATACCAATAGGCATTTTATACGTATTTGGAACAAACTCCCCTTCTATATGTCTAGATTGTTTATCATATTCTTTTTGTAATATTTTTCGGTCTAACTTTAAATTACTTGCTAACTGATTTAAAAATATATAAGTTGTTTCACCTGGTATCAATGTTATATTTTGCAAAGCTGCTTTAGCCGTTGTAAGTTTATATAGAAAATCAGCCTTTGTATTTTTTTTTGTAGATATATTGATCCACCCACTTTGAGGTTTACCAATAAGCCTTAATAATAAAGAATCAAGTTTACAAACATTATAGTTTCTAACATGTAGTTGTGATATAATTTGATTTATAGAACCCTTTGGTATATAGATGACTTTAGGAGAATTTATAGGCTGATTTAGGTAGTACATGAACGACAATATAATTATTAATATTATCTCAAAAATCCATTTCATAATTATTAGTGCCTTATCTTTTTTAATATTATCATCATTTTTTATTTTTATAGTTTTACAAAATGGTGTTTATTTAGAGTCTATTTCTATTGCAAATATAAAAGTTAAGAAATTATACATTAAATGGGATGAAAAGATAAACTTTATTGTCAAAGAAGCTAAAGCACATAAAGTAACCGACTCTTCAGATAGCAATATAAATTTAATCCAAATAAATAAATTACTTAAAAAAGCACAACTTTTTGATAGCTGGTTTGAAAAAGTAAGCATAGAAAAAATAACCTATGAAAATATTCATGCTTCCTTTATGTATGAAGATGGAAAAGATGGATTTTTAAAAGCATCTTCACCAACTTTTACACTAGATACATCATTAATATTTCAAAATCATCTATTTAGAATTATGATTAATAAGTTTCAAGATTATCAAAAAAATATAAATATTCACGGAAATTTAATACTTAAAAATACTGACACTCTTGAGTTAACTTCATCTATATACTTAAATATACATAATGATGCAGAGTTAAAGATATATACATTGGCTGATGAAAAAAAACTCTTATACAAAGTAGAGAGTCTAAAGAATATTGAAAATATTGAAAATATAGTTAATATATTTAATTTAGATAAAGCTGTAAAATATTGGGTTTATGATGCCATACAAATGTCTAGCGCAAGAATAACAAGTGCAAATGGTTTTATTGAGTATTCAAAGCCTGAAGATATTGTGAAAAATATACATGTAAAAGCAATTGTCAATGATCTTGACTATACATATCATACAAAAATTAAAGCAATTAACACTCAATACACAAATTTAGAATTTATTGATGGTATATTATTTATTAGACCACACGATACATCTTCGTATGGCATGGATTTGGGGGACAGTTGGCTAAAGATAGATTTTTCAAAAAAAGAGGAACTTCTTACCCTATACCTATTGTTTGACGGTAGGCTAAATGATGATATGCTTTATATATTGAACACATACAATATTAAAATCCCTTTTAAGCAAATAAGTGGTTCTATGCAAACTAACCTAAGACTTATAGTAAACCTTAGAACTATAGATGTCGAAGCTCTTGGTACATTTAAAACTAGCGAAGCTTCTATAAACTACCTAGGTTTAAATATAGACATCTTTAACACAATGGTAAAACTAAATAATTTTGATGTAATAGTAAAAAATATGCATGCAAAATACAACGATATTGCTGTGGCTATGGTCGACTTAGATTTTAATGCTAAAAATCATAGTGGAGTTATGAACTTTGAAGTAAGTAAAGTTGATTTTAAAGATTATAAGTTTAAACTAAATCAGGAAAAAATCAAAGTATCTTATTTAATTTCACCAAAACAAGACTATATTATTTTAGATAAATCATCTTGGTTGCATAATAATACTATGATTGATTTAAAAAATTTAAAAATACCTTTTAAGCTCGATACTCTAACTGCCAATATTCCAAATAATACACTTACAATAAATGAACAACAAAAGCTTGATATAAATGGTATTGCAGTAATTAATCCTATTGACATAGATTTGAATATAAAAGTAAAGCCTTTTAATATTCAAAAGATTGAATTAAACCAAGAATATGCTGATTTTTCATTAAAAATAAACAAAAAAATAAGTCTTAAATCTTTAAATACAATAAACCTAAAGATTGCTAAAAACAAAGTCATACTAGATAATATCAAGCTATCTATAAAAGACAACTATCTGAATACAAATATATTTTCGTTAGATATAGAAGATGCTCTTAAATCAAAACTTAGCTTAGGATATAATTTAAAAAGTAAAGTAGCTTCAGCAAATATACATGATATTAATTTATCAAACCCAAGCATTGGCAACTTATTTACAAGTAACAAAAATATTGCTATTAATATTAAACAAAAAGAGAATAAAATAAATCTTGATAGTTCAACACTAGACTTAAATGCTACATTTGAAAATAATTTATGGAGAATGAACATAAATAATTTAAGCAAGATATACAAACAATCTTCTTTCTTACAAAACTATTCTTTAAAAGATGGCAATATATCGTTGTTTACTAACAATCTAGATAGAGATATTCATATATCTTCAAAAATAAATTTTCCACATAAAATTTTAGCTATAGGGGATACTCTAATAGATGAATATATTGTAAAAGGTACTTTAAGTGAAAAATCAACTAAACTTAATATAAATGGCTTAGTTGATATTAATATAGCGAAAGCTATAAACATAGATGCCAATAATATTGGTATAAACATCAATGAAACAATGAACTTTATAAATGATACAAAGAATACAAAAAGTAAAACTAATACAGAATTAAATATTAATATAAAAGATAGTTACATATACCTGTCTAAAGCTAGACATGCTTTAGCCGATGAAATTAAAATAAACTACAAAAATAATCTTTTAGAGGCCACTTTAATGCATAAAGATGGTGAAGCCTGGTTTAGTTATAAAGATAACAACTTTAAACTTTATGGTAATAATTTTGGTGATAAATTTATGAATGAGCTATTTGCTCTATCTCACTATGAAAAAGGAAGATTTGAATTTTCTGTATATGGGGAAGTTGATAAATATAAAGGTATGTTTTATATAGAAAAAACGACTATACATGATTTTGTATTACTAAACAATATACTTGCTTTTGTAAACACAGTACCATCTCTCATCACTTTTTCTCTGCCAGGATATAACTCTGATGGTTTTAAAGTTGACAATGCGTACAGTAGCTTTGAATATGAAAATAACATATATAAGATAGATAATATAGCAGTTAATTCAAAAGAGCTAAATATTGTAGGTAGTGGAAATACTAGCATAAAAAACAACACGATAGATTTAAAGCTAAACCTACAAACAGACCTTGGTAGTTCTGTTTCAAAAGTTCCAGTAGTGGGTTATATACTGCTAGGCGAAGAAACTATATCTACATCACTTAAAATAAAAGGTAAACTAAATGATCCAAAAATAAGTACTAGGATGGCAAAAGATATAGCTGTTGCTCCGTTAAATATCATAAAAAGAACTTTTTTACTTCCATTTCACCTAATTATAGGTAAAAATAAAAAGTAATTTACTCGTTTCTAAGAACAGTTAAAATATCTACTTCACTAGCTTTTTTTGCTGGATAATAAGCTGAAGCCATCACAATACCAAATGCACCAAAAACTATAAAAAGAAAGTCTTGAAGACTTAAATCTAAAGGAAGCCTTGAAGTAGGATATACATCTTTTGGTAATTGAACAATATCAAATGTAGAAAGCACCCATAATCCACTCATACCAAAGACTATACCAGCTAAGATTCCACTTACACCAATAACAATACCAAGATATAAAAATACTTTTTTAACCTCAGAAGATGTTGCACCAAGTGATAAAAGAAGTGCTATTTCACTTCTTCTGTTCATCACAGTCATCAAAAGAGAAGATATAATATTTATAGCAGCTATTAAGATGATTAACATTAATACTATAAATAATGACACCTTTTCAAGTTCTAAGGCTGCAAAAAAGTTTAAGTTATCCTCCCACCAACCTTTTATACTTACACTTCGAGGAAGATAGTTTTTAATCAGAGCAATATCTTCTCTTGGTTTATCTGAAAACACATGAATACCACTGTACTGATTATAAGGTATATGTAGCAATACTTGAAGGGCAGAAAGAGTTGTATATGAGTAGGCTTTATCATACGCTGATAAACCAGAGTCAAAAAATGCACGAACTTTAAAACGTTTAATTTTTGGAGTAATAGAGAGTCCACCAGGTTCTACATTCGTAAAGATATACATTAATCTATCATCAGTATGAAGGTAAAATTCCTCTTTTAGAGTCTTACCAATAAGTATATCAAACTTTTTAAAATTAGCTTTATCTATGGCTTCTTTTAAAACAGAGTTAACCTTAGCTTCACGCTTAAAATCAACACCAAATATATATCCACCCTCTAACTTGGAACCAGACCTTGCCATTACAGAAGACTGAACATATGGACTAAATTCAAGATTAGGGAACTCTGTTTCTAAATCGAGAAGTAAACGATCATTAACGGCACCATAAAATTTTGGAACTATTGTTAAAGGATAATTCATAATAGTAAGTTTTTTCTTAAACTCGTTGTCAAAACCATTCATAAGAGCCATAGCAATTAATAAAACCATAACACCTAAGGATATACCTAAAAAAGCCAATAATGCAGATAAGAAAATAAATGGTTGATCCTTATCAAAACGCAAAAACCTTTTGACAAGATAAAGGACTATTGAGTTATTCAAGAAGCGAAAGCTCCCTTTTTAGGACCACTTTTACCACAACATTGTTTATATTTTTTACCACTACCACAAGGACATGGATCATTTCTAGATACTTTTTTATTCCCATACTCAGGGGAATCAACATCTTCATTATCATAATGATTCAACTCTCTTGCAGCTTCATCAAACTTTCTTTGCATCTCTATTTGCTGAGCCATTCTTTGAGCTTCTTCTTCAGGTGCTTCAACTTTAAATTGAATGATTTGAAGAGTCTTTATAGTGTTAAACTTAATCTCATTGATTAACTCTGAAAAAAGGTTAAAACTCTCTTTTTTATACTCAACTAAAGGATCTTTTTGATTATATGCACGAAGCCTAATACCAGTTTTCATATTATCCATAGCATAAAGATGCTCACGCCAAGCAGAATCAAGCTCTTTTAAATAAAGCTCTCTTTCTATATCATGCCCTATTTCAACATCAAGAACACCCATTTTTTCAGAATATGACATTTTTACAGTCTGAGTAACACTCTCTATTAACTCTTCGTATTCGAAAGCTTCAAGCGTTGTTATATCTAAATCTAAATTTATATCTTCTTTTAAAGTCTTTTGCAATTTTTCAAGATTAAAATCTTCTTTAGCCCCACCATCAAAAATATCACATAAATTTAATAGATTTTCAATATATGATTCCCTAATTTCATCTACTTTTGCACCAATATCATATTCAGAGTCTAAAAGTTGATTTCTAAATTTATATACAATTTTTCTTTGCTCATTTGCTACATCATCATACTCTACAATTTGCTTACGCCCTTCATAGTGCATATTTTCAACTTTTTTCTGTGCTTTTTCAACTGCACGAGTAACCATCTTGGATTCTATGTATTCACCATCTTCAACACCAAGTCTTTCCATAATAGATTTAATTTTATCTGAACCAAATATACGAAGCAATGTATCTTCCAAAGATAGGTAAAACTGAGTAGTTCCAGCATCACCTTGACGACCAGAACGTCCACGAAGTTGATTATCTATACGGCGATTTTCATGTCTTTCTGTACCTACAATATATAAGCCACCCAACTCCCTTACTTCGTCATTTACTTTAATATCAACACCACGACCAGCCATATTTGTAGCAATTGTAACAGCACCTTTAGCGCCGGCATTTTTAATAATTTCACCCTCTTGCTCATGATTTTTGGCATTAAGAACCGTATGTGCAATTTTTTCTTTTTTCAAAACAGAATGTAAAAGTTCAGATTTTTCAATAGAAGCGGTACCAATAAGGACTGGCTGACCAGTTTTTGCAAGTTTTTTAATAGTTTCTATTACTGCATCAAATTTTTCAGTTTCAGTTTTATATATCAAATCATTTAAATCTTCTCTCGTGATTGGAATATTTGTAGGGATAGATACAACATCAAGATTATATATTTGAGCAAATTCAGCAGCTTCAGTCTCTGCAGTACCAGTCATACCAGCTAATTTATCATACATTCTAAAATAATTTTGAAATGTTATATCTGCTAAAGTTTGAGTCTCTTCTTTAATCTCAACACCCTCTTTCGCTTCAAGTGCTTGATGTAGACCTTCTGAAAAACGACGACCTTCGCTTAAGCGACCTGTAAACTCATCAACAATAACGACTTCACCATTGTTAACAACATAATCAACATCTTTTTCAAATAAATAATTTGACTTTAAAGCTTGGTCTAGGGCATGAGGAAGTGAAGCATTTTCAGCAGAGTAAAGGTTTTCAACTTCAAATAACTCCTCTGCTCTAGTAATACCATCTTCTGTAATTAAGATAACCTTATCTTTTTCATCAACTGTAAAATGAACATCTTTATCTAGCTCTAGTGCTATTCTATTAGCATCTACATAATTTTGCATATCACGATTTGTTGGACCAGAGATAATTAAAGGTGTTCTTGCTTCATCAATTAAAATAGAATCCACTTCATCTACAATTACAAAATTGTGACCACGCTGAACCATTTGCTCCTTAGAGTAAGACATATTATCACGAAGATAATCAAAACCAAATTCATTATTTGTACCATAAGTGATATCTGCAGCATATGCTTCGCGTTTCTCTTCAGAATCATTCATATTTTCTAAGATTACACCTACTGAAAAACCTAGAAATTCATATAGCGGAGCCATTTCAGAACCATCACGAGATGCAAGATAGTCATTTACAGTAACAAGGTGTACACCCTTGCCACTCATAGCATTCAATATAATAGCTAATGTAGCAACCAGTGTCTTACCTTCACCTGTTTTCATCTCAGCAATGCGACCTTCATGTAAAGCCATACCACCAATAAGTTGAACATCAAAATGTCTCATATTTAAAACTCTTTTACTTGCTTCTCTTGTAATAGCAAAAGATCTCTCTAAAACATCAGTTAAAGTTTTTTCTTCACTTAAAACACTGTTTTTAAGTTCTAAAAATGCACTTTTTAAATCATCATCACTTAACTCGTTATATTCGCTCTCTAAGGCGTTTATATTATTTACTCTTTTTAAATATTTTTTTAATTCTCGGTCATTTGCAGTACCAAAAATTTTACCCATTAATGCTTGTAGCATCTCCAACCTTGTTATGTAGTTATTAAATTGCGCCCATTTTAGCATAGTAATAATTATAATTTGCATAAATTAATAAATGATTTTACTTATTATTCATACTAAACAATATGTAAACAGTTGCTTAGATATAATTTTTAAAAAATCTAGGATAAATATGAAATTTTTAGCAATTAGTCTTCTTCTAATGAGCTCTCTTATAGCATCTATTAGTAACATTAACTCATTTGAAGCTGATTTTACACAAACAATAACTGATGATAAAAGCAAAGTATTATCTTACAATGGACATGTAAGTGCTGTTAAGCCTCAAGTAGCACTATGGAGCTATACTACTCCTGTAAATAAAAATGTATATATAAATACATATGAAGTCACTATAGTAGAGCCTGAGATAGAACAAGTTATCGTAAAAAGACTAGAATCAAATTTTAGTTTTTTCAATATGATAAAAAATGCTAAAAAAATAGATAAAAATACTTATGAAGCTTTTTATAAAAGTTCAAAATTTATAATAGTAATGGAAAATGAGTCTATCAAATCTATATCTTATGTAGATGAGTTTGAAAATAATGTAAAGATAGTTTTTAAAAATCAAAAAACAAACAAAACTATAGATAAAAATATATTTATTCCAAAGTTTTCTTTAGATTTTGATGTAATTAGAGACTAAAAAAGGGCAAAGCCCTTTTTCTATTTAACCATTGCAGTTAATTCATCTTTTGTAACTTTATTGAAGTTAAGGTATTTATAAATCTCATCAGTCATTTCTGGTTTGATTTTATTTGCAACGATTTCTGCATATTCTGTAGCAGTTGGCAGCATACCTTTAAGAGCTACAACAGCAGCAAGTTCAGCAGAACCAAGATAAACTTGACTCCCTTTTCCTAGTCTGTTGTCAAAGTTTCTAGTTGAAGTTGAAAATACCCATGCATTTTGTGCAACAGAAGCTTGATTACCCATACATAAAGAACAACCAGGAATCTCAGTACGAGCTCCAGCCATACCAAATACAGAGTAATAACCCTCTTCTTGAAGAGTTTTCTCATCCATCTTAGTTGGAGGACAGATCCAAAGCTTGTTAGCAACAGCACCCTCACCTCTTAAAATCTCACCAGCTGCACGGAATAGTCCGATATTTGTCATACATGAACCAACAAATACTTCGTCAATCTCAGTACGCATACCAGCTGCGTGTATTTCAGTTAATGTTTTAACATCATCCGGATCATTTGGACAAGCTAAGATAGGCTCTTTAATTTGATCCATATCAATTTCGATTACTGCTGCATATTCTGCATCTTTATCAGCTTCTAAAAGTTCAGGATTAGCAATCCAAGCTTTCATTTTATCAGCACGTCTTTGTAGTGTAGCTTTATCTTCGTAACCCTGAGCAATTAACTCTTCAATAAGAACTATATTAGACTCTAAGTACTCTATAATCGGCTCTTTATTAAGCTTAACTGTACAAGCAGCAGCTGAACGCTCAGCAGATGCATCACTTAACTCAAATGCTTGCTCACATTTAAGATTTTCAAGACCTTCGATTTCAAGAACACGTCCACCAAAGATATTTTTCTTACCAGCTTTTTCAACAGTTAATAAACCATCTTTAATTGCTTGATGAGGAATAGCATTTACCATATCACGAAGAGTAATAC
>CAZZAZ010000063.1:0-10494 GCA_964652355.1 uncultured Sulfurimonas sp.
TTGGTCGTCAAGCTTTAGATACTCCTTTAGCCTTTAGTGAAACTTGGGGTGTTGATAAAAATACTTTTGAGGCAGTTGTTTTAATTAATCAATCACTTCCTGATACTACTATTATCGCAACTTATATTGGTAATTCCAATGGTTCAGCTGATGATAGTACAAGCTTACAAAATCTTGGTACAGGTAATTTAAATGATCTTGGTTTAACACAGGCTGGATATGTTGCTGCAGATGCAGAGTTTAATACATTTGGTACTGATGGTGTTTACGCTTTTGGTATTGTAAATAATTCTTGGAAGCCTTTAACAGCTCAAGCATGGTACTACGATATGACTAATATGGCTGAAGCTTACTGGTTACAAGCTGATTTAAATCTTGGTGGAATCTTAGCTGGTGTTCAGTATGCTAATACTGAAGCTGATGGTTCAAATGATGATACTTCTGCTTACTCTGCAATGCTTGGTTATGAGATGAAAGATGTAGCTACTTTTAAAATTGCTTATTCTGATGTTGATGAAGATGGTCTTTTAGGTGTAGCTAATACTGCAACTGGTTCATTCGCAACTGTTGGTGGTCAATCTAAACTATATACTGAAATGTGGTGGAACTACGGAAATGTTTCTGCATCTGGTGCTGAAACATTTATGCTATCTGCTGAAGCTAACATGGTTGGTGTAGATTGGTTCCTTGGTTACTGGGATGCTGATATTGATCCTCGTGGTGCTGGTACAACTTTCTTTACTCGTAAAGAATTAAACGAAATTACTTTAACTGCTTCTAAATCTTTTGGTCCATTAGATACTTCTGTAGCTATTATTTATGCTGATGAAGATATTACTGATGTTCAAACTACTGATTTACAAGTTTATTTAACTTACAATTTCTAGTAATAAAACCCTTTTATAATTCTACACTCACTAACTCCTAGAGTGTAGGATATCCTTTATCATCCTCTCCATTCCTGTTTTGTGGGAAGATGATATTTTAAACTCAAATTGGCTATAATCTTTTACATGCAAATACTACTGAAAAAACTTTTTTATATTATCTTTATGCTTATTATTATCTCTTTAATCTCCTTCTTGGCTATTCATGCAGCACCAAATAGTTTTTTTGCAGCAGGTGAACTAAATCCAAATATGACGAAAGAAGCTATTCAAGTCTTAAAAGCTGTATATGGTTTAGATAAATCACTATCGCAACAATATATAGACTGGGTTATAAATATATTTTCATTAAATTTTGGTATATCTTTTGTAAGTGGTCAAGATGTAAGTGCTGAGATATTAAAGAGGTTACCAATTACATTGGTTATGAATATTACAGCACTTATAGCTGTTTTTATTATTTCATTATATTTAGGAATAAAGTCAGCACTTAACTATGAGAAAAAAACTGACTATATTATTCGTCAAATCTCTTTGGTGTCTTTTTCTATGCCATCTTTTTATCTTGCCCTTTTATTTATAATCTTTTTTGCTCTAAACTTAGACTTATTTCCAATAGCAGGATTACATTCTATCGAAGAAAAAGTAGGCTTTGAGTATTATACAGATATGGCTTGGCATCTAACTCTTCCAATAGGAGTTATGATCTTTGTAGGACTTGGAAGTATGATTATATATATTCGTTCACTTACTTTAGAGATATTAAAGAGTGATTATTATTATTTTGCTCTTTCTCGTGGAGTAGAAAAAAAAGAACTTTTATATGTATATATATTACCTAACTTACTCCCACCGATTATAACCTTGTTAGGTTTGTCTTTACCAGGTTTAATAGGTGGTAGTGTGATACTGGAATCTATTTTTGGGATAGATGGTATGGGACAGTTGTTTTTTATGTCAGCATTATCAAGAGATTATCCTATTATTATGGGAACATTGATGATTACAGCATTTTTAACTTTACTTGGAAATATGTTAGCGGATTTGATTTTGCTTAGGTTGAACCCTTATATGAATCGTGGGTAATTTGAAGGTTAGTTGTTTTTTTGTCAGAAAGGGCTGTGTTCCAAAGCAAAGCTTTGGAACTAACTAAGCCGCATTTACTGTAATTCTGCGGGCTAAATATTTTCGGAGAAAATATTTGCTCCTGCGAATTACGCGGCTTAGTTAAACATCGCTTCCAATGCATCAAGTCCATCTTTAGATTCTTGTACTTCGCCAGTAGCTTCATCTGTAACTTTGTCATTTTCAACAAGTTCAATATTTAAACCACTTAGCATTGAAGCTAAACGGATGTTAATTCCACTTTTACCAATTGCTTTAGATTTTTGATCAGCTGGTAGAGTGATGATAGCTTTTTCTGCTTCACCATCTTCATTTTTAACAATCTCTACAGTTGAAATTATTGCAGGAGCCATGATACGAGATATGAAAAGTTCAGGAATTGAAGTGTACTCAATACAATCAATATTTTCACCAATAAGTTCTTCACTTACTGCATTAATACGGACACCCTTAACACCAACAGTAGCACCAACAGCATCAACTTGAGGATGAGTTGATATAAGTGCTATCTTTGCTCTTTCGCCTGGAATACGAGCTGACTTTTCAACTATAACTGCACCATCAGCAATCTCTGGAACTTCAAGAGCTAAAAGCTCTTCTAAAAACTTTGGAGAAGTACGAGATAACTCTATCTGCATACCATTGATTTTATCCATAGATGCACGACGAACAACAGCTTTTAAATGATCTCCAACTTCAAAGATTTCACCTTTAATACGACTTTTCATAGGTAAAATTGCGCGAACTTCATCAACATCAATATATGTAGCATTGTTAGAATCAACTCTAGTTACACGACCAGTTACTAAAGTTCCAACTTTTGATTGATATTTGTTATAAAGCTCATCTTCTACTAACCTTTGGATATGAAACTCGATTTCACGATGAAGTTGTGATGCACCTGTACGGCCATACTCTTGAAGTTCATGTGGAACTTGAAGTACATCATCTAACTCAACTTGGTCATCATACTCTCTAGCCTCAGTTATAGGTATGAAAGCTGGCGCAATATCTTCATCTAGTAGTCTTTCATCATCATCAGCTACAACGGTAATAGTTTGAATAATATCAAGAGTTTTTGTATCTTCATTTATAACAGCTTCAAATGCAAATTTTTGGTCAATTACTCTTTTAGCAGTTTGTACAAATGCTGTTTTTAAAGCTTCAATAACTTTAGTTGGTTCAAGACCTTTTTCGTGTCCGATTGCTTCTGCAATATCTAATATTTTTTCCATAAATTAATAGTTCCTTTTCATAATGGTTTCCCAGCAAAAAGACAAATAATAAAAGTTTTTGAGGGGATTAACTCGAAGTGTAAAATTATACCAAAATAAACTTTAATATGACTTTTAGTAGATTTTTACTATAATGCACTATTATTAAGAAGAAGGAACTACCACTCATGAATTTAAAATTCGCAAGAACAGAGATAGATCAAAAACCTAAAAAAGCTGAATTAGCTAAGATAGAAGCTAGTGTAGAGAAACAAGAAAGTATTATTTTTTATTTTGATAGAGATAATTCTCATAAAGATTTACTAGAACTTCAAGATCATTTTGAAGAAAAAGGTAAAAGTTTTTATATGAGCGAAGTTAAATATGGACTTTCAGATAACGAGTATATGTACCAAGTACACATCATCTCTTAGGTATAATTTTGTCAGAGAAACTACTATTTATTGAAACATTGGGTTGTGCTATGAACTCGCGTGATACTGAGCACATGATTGCACAGCTAAGTGAAAAAGAGGGTTATGTTACAACAGATGATATGCCTTCTGCTGATTTAATTTTAATAAATACATGTTCAGTTAGAGAAAAACCAGTAGCTAAGCTTTTTTCAGAGCTTGGTGTTTTTAACAAAAAGAAAAAAAAGAGTGCAAAAATAGGTGTATGTGGTTGTACAGCTTCACATTTAGGTGAAGAGATAATCAAACGTGCACCTTATGTCTCTTTTGTTTTAGGTGCACGAAACGTATCTAAAATTACAGAAGTTCTACACAAACATCGTGCAGTTGAAGTAGATATTAATTATGATGAGAGTGAATTTGCTTTTGATGATTTTCGTACATCGCCTTATAAAGCTTTCATAAATATCTCTATTGGTTGTGATAAAGCTTGTACATATTGTATAGTTCCAAAAACTCGCGGTGATGAGATAAGCATACCTGATGCCCTTATAGTCGGTGAAGCACAAAAAGCAGTAAATGCTGGTGCTAAAGAGGTGTTTTTACTTGGTCAAAATGTTAACAATTATGGTCGTCGTTTTTCGGGTGATCATGAAAAAGTAAACTTTTCTGAACTTCTAAGACGTCTTAGTGCTATTGATGGACTAGAGCGCATTCGCTTTACTTCACCACACCCTTTTCATATGGATGATGAGTTTATAGAAGAGTTTTCTCGCAATCCTAAAATCTGTAAATCTATGCATATGCCATTACAAAGTGGTTCATCTAAAGTTCTTAAAGAGATGAAGCGTGGATATACAAAAGAGTGGTTTTTAAATCGTGTTGAAAAACTTCGCGCTGAATGTCCTGAAGTTAGTATATCTACTGATATTATTGTAGCTTTTCCAGGTGAAAGTGATGCAGACTTTGAAGATACACTCGATGTTATGCGCCAAGTTAGATTTGATCAAATTTTTTCATTTAAGTACTCATCTCGTCCTGAGACGGAAGCGGAGCACTTTACAAATACAGTTGATGAAGATATAGCTTCTTTTAGACTTACAACTCTTCAAAACCTTCATACAGATATACTTGATGAAATTAATGCAACAAGCCTCGGAAAAACTTATAGAGTTTATTTTGAAGATTTAATTCAAGATTATTTTGTAAGTGGTAGAAGTGATAATAATATTGTTATAAAAGTTAAAGGCTCAGATGAACTTTTAGGAAAATTTAGAGATGTTAAAATCACTAAAATTGGAAGGACTATCCTAACAGGAGAGATAGTTGACTAAAAAAATATCACGCTATTTGGCTCTAATTTTAGTACCATTTATAGCGTCGTTATTGATTAGATTTTTATATTTTACAAATAAAAAGAGATTTCATGCTCCAGAATCAATAGGAGATGAACCAATTATATTTGCTTGTTGGCATGGTGAGTTGCTTATGCTCCCTTATATTTATAAAAAATATCGTAAAAAACCTCATGCTAAAGTCTTGATAAGTGATCATTTTGATGGACTTTTAATCTCTAAAACTGTTAAATTTTTTGGTCTTGGAACTATTGCTGGAAGTACTAATCGTAATGCAGCAAGAACTCTTATTCAAGGTATTAAAACTATTAAAGAGGGTTACGATATTGGAATAACTCCAGATGGCCCAAAAGGCCCTCGTCATAGTATATCTGACGGTGTTATTGTGATGGCTCAAAAAACAAATACAAAGATTATGTTACTTGGGATAAAACCTACAAAATTCTGGCTTCTAAACTCTTGGGATAAATTTTGTGTACCTAAACCTTTTGGAACTTTACACTATTATTCAACTGAGCCAATAGACCTATCTGGTATGGATATGAAAGAAGCTAAAAAATTATTAAAAAGGAGATTGTTAGAATATGAAAACTAAAATATTATTACCAGCTATAGCCATAGGTACTTTGCTTATTATGGCTTTATATTTTTTAATAAATCCATCTTATGAAAGATCATTAGCAGCAAAATATTATTATGAAATAGGAGAATATAAAGAAGCCTACTCTTTAGCTAAAGAGGCTTTTTCTATGGATGTATATAATCGTATGGCATCAACAGTTATGGTTCAGTCTCAAAACTCACTTAGATATGTAAAATATAATGATATGGCAAAAAAATATATGCAAGATATTGATGAAATTGCATTGCATAAAGATATATCAGATGCTGATAAGGCTAAGATAAGACTGATTTGTGGGATAATGATAGATTCTTATATAAAATTAGCACCAAGCGTAATAACAGATAAAGATTTAGTAACAGAGTCTGCAGACTATCATCAAAAATTTGAGAAACTTCTTGAAAAAGTTAATTTATACTAAGCGATTAGATTTTCTACAATATTTAGAAGATATTAGAGGATATTCAGACTTAACTATAAAATCTTATGATGAAGTCTTAGTTGAGGCTTTAGTATATATAGAAATTTTTGAAAAAGATTTACAGATTATTTTTAATCTCATGCCATATAGAATAAAAATATCTTCACTAAATCCAAAGACAATCTCCAAAAAACTATCAGCAATCCGTTCTTTTGTAAATTTTCTAAATCAAAACAATATGAATATAACTCTCGAAGCAGATGATAGTGTAAAAGTTGCAAAAACACTCCCTAAACCAATAGCGCATAAGTATATAGTCGAAGCTTTATCTCTTGCTAATAAACATGAAGAACTTGTTGTAATGATGTTGTATACATTAGGTTTAAGAATTTCGGAACTTTGTTTGCTAGAGCTAAAAGATATTTCAGGTGAATGGGTTCGTGTTATAGGAAAAGGTAATAAACAAAGAGATATTCCTTTGCTACATCAGGTAAAAGAACTTATTGATGAATATTTGCAAGCTAATTGTCGAAAAAAGTTTCTTTTTGAATCGAATGATGAAAGATTAAGCGAAAATTCACTAAGATATACAGTTAATAAAGTGTTTAAAAGGCTTGGGTTGAAAGTAAGTCCACATCAGCTTCGTCATTCTTATGCTACCGAACTATTAAACAATAGTGCAAGCATATCTGATGTAAGTGAGTTACTTGGTCATTCATCAATGTCAACAACACAAATATATACAAAATTAGGAAGTGCATTGAAACAACAAAACTATAACAAAGCACATCCTTTAATCTCAAAGAGTAATTTAGATGATTAGTAAACTTATTGAAGCTATTTATACTAAAGTTTTTGTAAATATTATAGTTAACCGTTCAAGTACAAATGTATATATAGAAGTTTGTTCTAGAAATAATGTAGATCAAAGTGATGAAAAAGAGTTTGAATCAATAAGTATGAATGAAAAAATGCATGATTTCATATATTCATATACACAAGATACTCCTTATTTTTATATATCAATTTTAGATACATCCCAGTCGCAAGGTGCAATACCAACTTGTGAAAAATCACAAATGTCGAAATTTTATGATGCTGATACTTCAACTTATATCTGTAATTCAAATAACTGGGCACATTATTCATCAAAATATGATCTAGAATTATTAAAAAATTCTTATAAAGATGTTGGAATTGATTTTATATTTTCATCATTCTCTGTATTGTCTTCATTTTTTAAAGATAAAATTGATAGTACTATGGCAATGTATATTCTAGTAGAAGATAATTATATCTCTTTATCTGTTTTTGATAATTCAAAATTACTCTTCGCAAAGCATTTGGATATGGAATATGAAGATGAATCTTCTTTATTAATAGATGAAGAAGAGGAAGATGAAGAAGATTTTGATTTAGGTGAAAGTGTAAATCTAGATGACCTAGATGTTGACGATGATATGGACTCCTTAGATGATTTAGGTGATATTGAAGACTTAGGTAATATTGAAGAGATGACAGATTTTGAAGAAGAAGGAGAAATTTCTGATATATCAAGTGAAGAAGATGATACATCTTCATTGGAAACAGAAGGTTTTAACGAAGACTACCAAAGATACTCATTAATTCAAAATGCTATAAACACTTTTTATAAAGACCCAAAATATGAGTCAAAATTTATAGAAACAGTGTATATTGCAGATAGTATAGGTGTAAGTTCTGATTTAAAAACATATTTAGAAGAAGATATGTTTTTAAGCGTATATATAAGACAGCTTGATTTAAGTAGTGAAATTTGTGAACTAGCAAAGGAGGAAGTATAATGAAATATAGTTATATTACTCCAAGAAAAAAGAGTTTTTTTACTAAAGATTTTCAGCTAATGTTTACATTTTTTAATGTGACTTTTCTTATGCTTTTTATTACTTATATATTTTTATTATTTAGGTCTTATCAGTTTGATAGTAGAGCTCAGGAAATTGTTTTAACAAAAACAGAGACCTCTCAAAGCATAGAAAAAATGGAACTTTATACAGATAAAGTAACTAAAGAATACTTATTCGCAGAAAATATATTTACAGCAAATAGTGTATTAAAAGACTCTATTACAAATTTATTTGATTTAGTGCCAAATCGTATAACTTTATCACAAGCAAAGTTACTTGAAAATGGACTAATCCTTTATGGTATTACACCAAATGAGGATGTATATAACTTTATGTTAGCAGCACCACTTCGATCAGTGTTTAACAGAACATATAGTAGTTTTTATCCAGCTCAAAATGGTTGGTTGAGATTTGTTTCTACAAACTACACAGACAAAGAAAAGGAAGAGCTAAATGAAGATTAAAATTTCAAAACAGATAATTTATCTTCTTGGTTTATCAATAATATTATTAATTTTAGTGTTACTATTTTCTTTTTTAGTATTAGTTCCACAGGGTAAGGAGTACCGTATAAAGCGCTCTATTGTTAAAAAACAAAACCTTGAGTTACGCCAATTAAAAGATTTTGAATTTGATACACAAACAAAACTAAAAAAACTAACAAGTGATAACAAGCATGTTATCGGAGCCTTTAAAAATAAGTTTGACGAAAAAAGATTTGAGAAACAATATAAAAAATATTTTCAATCATTGAAACTCTCTAAGCGAGTAAAACAAAAAAAACAAGATACCTTTAATGTATATGATGTAAATACAACGTCATCAATCAACTCACCAAAGAATTTTTATGATTTTTTAGATGCTGTAAATAAAAGTGATTGGATTATAAAAATTAACTTCCCTATTGATTTTCAAAGAGATTCAGAGGCTATAAAATCATCTTTCACCATTCAAGTTTATTACAGAGATTAAATTTTTTACGATATTAAAAGCTTTTTCATTTTTGTATAGATAAGGTCGAAGTTTAGGTTCTATTTTTAAAGATCTAAAAAACTCTTTATCTTTTTTTAAAATTGTTATATCTTTATCTTGATATGGTGAAATAAAAATAAAACTATTTTGTTGAACTATCAAGTATTTTCTACCAACAACTACAACATCATTGCTTTGTAAAAGTTTTCTTTCCTCTGCTGTTATAATATGTCCAAGTGATTTTAATTCTTTATCAATCGTATAAATATCGCTTCTCTTGTTTGCTGAGTTGAAGTAACGAAAGTCATCTATGGAGTTAACACTTAGTTCTTGAATAAGTTCATCTCTATCTGCATCTATATAATCAAAACTTTTTTTAATTCCACTAAGATGCTTTTCTAAAAGAGGTTTTGTAATATTTTGTCTAAAGTAATTTCTTTTTATACTTTCATCAAAGTTTGTTTCATCAACAAAATATTTTATATTTTTGTCATTTAAGTAAGTAAGTAGTTCACTCTTATCAAGATGAAGTAATGGACGGACTAGTTGATAGTTCTCTCTTTTCTCAAATGCTCTCATTCCAGATAGTTCAGCACAACCAGCACCCTTACAAAACTGCATAAGCATCCACTCAAATCTATCCCCTAAATGATGGGCTGTTAAAAGGTTTTCGTATTTTTGTTCATCAATGAGTGAGTTGAAAAAATCATACCTAATCTCTCTAGCTTTGGATTCAAAGTTTCTAGATATAGTTTTTGCATTATAAGTGTAACAGCTTAGTTTATGTTTTTTTGCTAACTCACTTGCGTAGAGTACTTCATCTTCAGACTGATCTCTTTGTCCATAGTTTACTATTGCAATGTCAAATTTTATATTATGCTGAAGTAAAAGGAAGAAGAGGGCCGTTGAATCAACACCGGCAGAAAATGCCAGAAGGTTTTTTTTATCTTGTAGTAAGTCTATAGATGAAGATTCAAGCATAAATATTTTAGTTCTGAACTGTAGCCGTTAAAATATTTCCAACGATATCTGTGATTTTTGCACTGTAAACTTTTCCAAATTTTAAGTCTTCATCTTTTGTGCGGTCATTTACATATATTTCACCATCTATCTCAGGTGCCCAGATAGTTTTTTTAGCACTTAAAAGATACTCATGTTCATCGCTTTCACCATCTATGATGATTTCAATCTCTTGACCAATATCAGCCTTTAAGGATTTACTTAAACACTCCGCAGTGATTTCGCCGAGTATATCAGCCCGCTCTGCAATAACTTCTGCTGAGATTTTTTCACTCATATCGTAAGCTGAAGTTGTCTCTTCATCACTATATGAAAATACATTTATTCTATCAAAACCAAAAGATGAAGCAAAGTCACACATCTCATCAAACATCTCTTGTGTTTCGTTTGGATGTCCAACTATAAAAGATGTACGAACAAAAGAGTTAGGAAGTGATCTCATAAAATCAAGTAACTCGATAGTCTTGTCTTTCCCAAATCCACGTTTCATCATACGAAGCATATCATCGTTAATATGTTGAATTGGCATATCAAAATAGTTATGAAAGATTTTTGATTTTGCTATGTTTTTTAGTAAAG
>CAZZAZ010000064.1:0-10424 GCA_964652355.1 uncultured Sulfurimonas sp.
CGTCAATTTATTACTTTAATTTTTAGGTTTATGATGCAATTAAATGAAAAATGGTCCTCTTTTTTGAAGAACGAACTACAAAAACAATACTTTTTAGACTTACAAGATAATATAAAACTAGAATATAAATCAAAAACAATCTTTCCAAAATATGAAAATATATTTCGTTCATTTAATTTAATTACTCCCAAACAAGTAAAAGTTGTAATAATAGGTCAGGACCCGTATCATGGGCTAAATCAGGCTAATGGTTTAGCTTTTTCAGTTTCTACAGAGTGTAAAATACCACCATCACTTAAAAATATTTTTAAAGAGTTAGTTGATGATACTAATTGTACTATGCCAATTAATGGAGTGTTGGATAATTGGGCTAAAGAGGGAGTATTACTTATTAACAGTGTTTTAACAGTAAGAGAAGCAGAGGCTAATTCTCATAAAGGTATTGGTTGGGAGATATTTACTGATTCAGTTATATCTAGATTATCTTTAGAGTTTGAAAATATTGTATTTGTATTATGGGGTGCTCCATCTCAAAAGAAAGAGAAGCTTATAGATAATGTTAAGCACTTAGTATTAAAAGCGCCACACCCTTCACCGTTATCATCATATAGAGGCTTTTTTGGCTCTAAACCTTTTTCAAAATCAAATGAATATTTAAGATTACATAATAAAAAAGAGATTGATTGGTGTCTTACTTAACTGTAAACTTGGCACTGACTGCTAGATGATCAGAGTAACCTTTTCCTTTATGTTTTCTAATTCTTGCATTAGACACTTGCCATCTATATATATTTTTCTTTTTCCATAAATATTTTTTATTAAAATTACTTATTGAATTTTTTTGATATGAAATATCTTTTGAATCTAGTAATGGTTGAGAAACTAAAATATTATCAAGAGCTTCTTTTTTACCTCTAAATATATAAGAGTATCTATTTTCTTTTTTTGTATCGTACCATAGGTTATATAGGTTATTCTTACCTTGTTTAATACTTTTAAGTACATGATTAATTCCAGTTATTCCATTTGTATCGTTTAGTTTTCTTTTTCGTTTAAACTTTATATACTCTTCATAATCAGAATTAAAATCACCTAATAAAATTATATTTTTATTATAACCAATATCTTTTATACGATTAACAAGGGCTTTTGCTGAGATTATTCTCATGCTCTCTGGTCCAGCTTTTGACTTCCAGTGATTTGTAAATATATACAAATACTTGTTATTTATTTTAAACTTTGTTTCTAGTATATTTCTATACTGATAAGAGCTAGTAACATCTAACTCTTTTGAATATAAAAATGGAATTTTACTTAAAATTGCTACTTTAATAGCTGTATTTTTTTTATCCGCTATTGAGTAATACTGATAGTAAATACCTTTTTGCTTCAGCGTAAATCGTAAATCTTTTAAAGCTTTTAACGAGTGTATCTCTTGCAAACAAATAATATCTGCATCTATATCTTTAATAACTTTTGAGATGTTATTTAGTTTTGTTTTATAGTTTTTTTTATTCCATAAAGATTTACCGTAAGGTTTATACTCTTTATATTTATATCCTTTTTTCTCTAAGTCAAATAAATTTTCTACATTATATGTTGCTATTTTCAAAGTAGTATCTCCAAAGACAAAAGTTATAAATATAAATAAAAGAGCAAGAAAACGCACTAATTAATGCCGTTTAATCTCAAAAGCATATCTGGATTTGCATCTCGTCCCATTAACTCTTTAAAAAGATTATCCATACTTTTAGCTCCACCACCATTTAGTATTATCTCTAAGTATTTTTTTGCGGTTTTTGAATTAAATATACCTTCATCTACAACAGCAAAAAAAGTGTCAGCACTTAAAACTTCTGCCCATTTATAACTATAATATCCAGCAGCATAACCACCTGCAAAAATATGTGCAAAACCATTTTGAAATTTATTATATTCTGGTGTTTTTATAAGTGCAGTTTTTTCTCTAATAGAGTTTAGTAGATTTTGTACTTCTTCACCTTGATATACTTTAGAGTGAAGTTTAAAGTCAAATATTGAAAACTCAAGTTGTCTTAACATCCCTGATGCTGATAAAAAGTTTTTACTTCGTACAAGTTTTTCTATCATCTCATCTGAGATTACCTCGTTCGTTTTATGGTGAAAAGCAAAAAGTTTAAGTACACTTGGTTCATACGCAAAGTTTTCTAAAAATTGTGATGGAAACTCGACTGCATCCCACTCGACACCGTTTACTCCACTAACTTCATTTTCATTTACAGAACTAAGCATATGATGAATTGCATGACCCATCTCATGAAAAAGCGTTACTACATCATCGTGTCTAAGAAGAGAAGGAGTTGTCTTTGTTGACGAGGGAAAGTTACAAACTATAAATGCAGATGCTAGTTGCTCTTCACCATTTTCTTTTACACAATGAGTTTGAAAGTTATGCATCCAAGCACCACCGCGTTTAGATTCTCTTGCTTCTAAGTCAAGATATAATCTAGCTCTTACTTTACCGTCTATATACAAGTCATAAGAGAAAGCTTTTTCATCCCATAACTTTTCATCAATTTTTTTAAACTCAATTTGAAAAAGTTTATTTAAAAAGTTAAACATCCCATTTACAACATTTTTTTGCTCAAAATAAGGTCTGTATAACTCTTCATCAATATCATATTTTTTCTTTTTTAAAATCTCACTATAAAATGTAGAATCAAAACTTTGAAGTTTATTTGGAGCTATCTCTTGTAGCTCTTTTAACTCCGCTTTCGCTTGATTATAAGAGTTATCTATTAGTTTTTCTAAAAATCTAATAACACTGGATTCATCTTTTGCCATTTTTGAAGCAAGAGAGTACTGAGCATAATTTTCAAAGCCTAATAGTTGGCTCATTTCATGTTTTAATAAAAGTAATTCATCTATAATTTTTGCATTTTGTGGTGCTCGTGTTACATAAGCTTTGTATAACTCTTCTCTTATTTGAGGGTTTTTACCATAAGTCATATATGCAATATACGAAGGCATTTGAAGTGTAAATTTATACTTTATAACACCATCCTCTTCAAATTTTGCACCATCTAAATCACTTGATGGTATCCCCTCTACATCTTTTTCATCTGTAATAATTTTTTCATAAGCATTAGTTGCATCAAGAAGATTTTGAGAAAAATTATTTGAGAGTTCACTTTTTTTGATGTTTATTTCACCGAGTCTTTTTTTAGTCTTTTCATCTAAATGCGCACCACTTAATTCAAAGCCTTTTATATTAAGCTCTAGTACTTTATTTTGTTCATAGTTTAAACTTTTAGTTTCATTTTTTTGAATCTCTTTATAAACCTTATATATCCCGATATTTTGTGAAAGCTCAGTTGAGTACTTTGTAATAATTGGTAATGAATCTGCATATACTTTTTGTGTTTGTTCTGAGTTATTTACAGCATTTATATGAGACAATGGAGTGAAAAATTGATCTAAGTTTTCATCCATCATCTGCATAGGTTTGACGAAATTTTTGTAAGTTTTAGTATCTTGTTTTAAAAGTTCTTGTATCTTAGTCTTATCTTTTGAGATTATATTGTTTAAATCATCTATGAAACTTTCTAGATTTACTTTAAATTTGATAAATTTTGACATTATTTTATTCCTATATATTTTATAAATTGTATTATACTAGCTTTTACTCATCTTCATCACGTTTGAGTTTAATAGCTTTAAATTTATTAATTAAAATATTGTCATATTTGTCAGCATAGGAAAAAAGTCTTTCAAAGGCGATTTTACCTTCATTTAAAGAAAGTGAAAAATCAACAATTAAATGAGATAAATAGATGTTGTTTTCATTTATAGAAAATCGTAAGTATGATAATTCTTCATTCTCTTGAAGTAAATAATCATAGATATCATCTATATCATCTTTTGGAATTGCACATAGTTTAGAATCACCAATAATAATACCATTTTCATAATAATTTATTTCAATTCTTGCACTACCTCTATCAATAATCCATGAAGCTTGACTTCTTCTAGATAAGGTAACATTTATATCTAAAGAAGTTAAAATATCTTCTAATAACTTTGTAGCTCCAGTTGGTTTATAACCTTTTCTTCTTAAATGTGCAACTTCAAGTTTTATACCACATTCTGGGCAATAATCATTTTTTACTCTGGCTTCATCAATCAAATTTTTGCACGAAGCACATTTTATTATATTATCTTTTCCTATGCTTTTAAAATTCTCAAGGGCTTCTTTAATATAAAAATATGGTAAAGAAAATCCTAAATTATTTGCATTTTGTATTATGAAGGTATTTACTCCAATTACTTCTCCATTGATGTTTAGAAGAGGACCTCCGCTATTCCCAGGATTAATAGCTGCATCAATTTGAATATACTCAAGATTGTCTTGTAGTCTTGAAGCTTTTGAGATTATACCCTCTGTGATCGTATAATTTAAACCATAAGGATGCCCAATCGCAATGGTAGTATCTCCATCTTTAATATTCTCTTTTGTGAGTTTTAAAGGATTAGATAGAGTTGGTAAGTTAAAACGAATAAATGCTAAATCGTAATGAGTATCATCATAAATGACTTTTGCAATAGATCGTTTGATTTGTTTAGAACTGATAACAACTTCTTTAAGACCACCAACTACATGAGAATTTGTAATTATTAAATCATCAATAACAAAACCAGTTCCACTACCATATGGTGTCATTATTTGAATTATATTATCTATATATGAATCTAAAATTATTTGAGTGTTCATCTAGATTTCCTCAAAATTTAAATTATTTAATTGCAAATAAAAGCTATTACTAAACTCATTTAATGACGAAAAATTTAGTTTTTCACCAAAGGATTCTAAAGATTTAAAACGATTCTTATGTGGTTCAATTGAATCACTTATTTTAGTGATAATCATTTTTTTGGAAAAGTTATTACTTTTCTCATCATATAAAATATCATATCCAAGAGCTTTAAAATATTTAGAGTTATGTACCTCTATAAAAGTATGAAGAAGTGATTTTATAATAGGGTTAATGCCATAATTGTATAAGATATAGAAAGATATATAGTTGTATAAGGTTGGAATTATTTGATTGTATCGGTTATTTTTATACCATCGTATTTTGCTAAGAGATTCGTTTATAAAGTTTGTAATCTCTTCATATGAAGTTTTTTCAACAGGAGCAAAAGTGTATTTTGCAGAGTAGAATTTTGTACAAAAATCTTCAAACTTTATGTTTTTAAGTTTATCTATATAATGTTTTAATTTTTCATTTCTTGCTTCTGTAGAGAGACCTTCTTCATTGAAGTATTGTTGTACTTTTTTGCTTATATTTTGATATATTTCATATTTTGGTACGATTAAATAATCTATTTTAAATAAAATATTGAGATATATATATGCTTGCATACCAGCATTGTCATTAGATGGTAATGTAGAGATTTTATTTTCGACCTCTATTATCCATTTTTGTAAAAAATTATATTTTATTTTTAATTCATTTGTATCTACAGTTTTTATATGAGATATGTCTTGTAACAAAATATCTGAAAATTCATTTTTTATATATTCTTTATCAAAGTCTGCATTTAGCGCAAGCTCTCTAAGTGGATAAAATATTTTTTGTGGATTCATTGTTATGTTATCATGATAAAGTTTTAATTTTATATATTTATCATCTGTAGCATAATTAGAATAAGTTAGTTGATAATTTCTTTCTAAAATATATCGTTTTAAAGCTACATGAACATTTTCTTTATTAATGAGGATAACCTGTGCATAAAGATATTCCTGTGTGATATACCCAGTCACTTTAGCAGAGCCTTGATATATCTCAAAGTTTAATTTTTTTTCATCTTTATTTAGTATTATATTATGATTTGATTTATCAAAAGAGAAATTTTCTAAAGTTTTAAAAAAGTATTCATAAGCATTTAAAATATCTTTTTTTTCGAATGCTTCATACGATTTTGTATAAAGTTCATTCTCATCACTGGGTGAATTTGCATTAATTCCTCTACCGAAAGAGTGTTTTAATTGTATCGTTTTTGTTTCTAAAAAGTCTAGCCAGCTCAATAATTTATCCATATTTTAAAGTAGAATCATTATAGTTAAATATGCCTTATAAAATACAATGATTTATATTTACGAATTTATGTATATTAGCAAGGCAAAGTTAATAACAGTCATAGTTATAAATGCACTTTTGTAAAAAGTTAATGGAGAACGCTCAATAAGTGTAGTGTTTTTTGAAAAAAACGGTTTAACTTTTTTTGGCGAAGTAAGTTCAAATGACATTTCAGAGTAGTGCAAATATCGCTGTTCTTTATCAATAGCAATAGAACGAAGTATGACAGAGTCTAACCAATCTGGTATATTAGTATTATATATACTTGGTTTTTTAGCCTCTTTAAAAGTTGGAGATTGAAAAGGTTCTATTTCACCATATGGGTACTTTCCAGTTAGAGAAAGGTAGAGTGTAACACCTATTGAAAATATTTCACTTGCTTCACTTATAGCTTCCCCTAGAAATCTCTCTGGTGAAAGAAAGCTTGGAGTTCCTGCTTGCGTATTGCTTGAAAATATCTCTGTAATGCTTCCAAAATCTATGATTTTAAACTCTAAGTTTTCATCATCATCTTTTGCTATCATCACATTTGGTGGTTTTATATCGCCATGAACTAGGTCAAATTTTAGTAGATATTGTGCCATTTTTAAAAGTGTAGTAGCTAGTTGAACTGTATCGTCAATCGTTATATGTTTATGAGTTAAAAAAGAGTCTAAATCTTCACCGTTAAATAGTTGCATAACATAGTAACGGTTTGTTCTATTTTTTGGTATAACAGCTTTAGGAAAAAATTTTGCTTTTAATCTTTTAGCATTCCATGCCTCTTTTACAAAAAGGTCTAAAAGTATCTCATCATCTACTGCTTCTGGTGGTGCAAATTTTACTACATACTGTTTAGTTTTTTTAGAACATAACCAAGTGCGATCGTTTTGAATAAGAGATTTTTCTAGCATATATCCATCTATAATATCCCCAACTTTTAGAGACTTTGGGATAGGTAGCTTTTGCTGTTTTAAAATAGTTATCTCATTTGCTTGTGTAATCTCTATGATGACAGCAGTGGTATCGTCAGCTAAATCATCATCAACAGATTTTGAAGCTTTTTTTACCAAAGATGATGCGCCAAACGATAAGTTTTCTTTTAAGATTTTATCATTGAAAATATTATATAAACCATCACTACATAGTAAGATTTTATCATCTTTTTGAATTATGTTTTCAAAATAGTAAAGTTCTACTTTATCACTTATACCAATCGCTTGAGTAAGCACATTTTCATACCCCTTTTCATCCATTGCATGGTCAGTTGAGAGTTGATTTAGTTCATTTTTTCGTTGAAGATATACACGAGAATCCCCAACATTTGCACCATAAAGTTTATTTCCTTCAATAACAACAATAGTTAAAGTAGTTATAAGTTCAGGGTGTTCATAGTTAACCATAGATTCTTGATATAAAATAGAGTTGATTGACTCTATAAAAGTTTTTATAGATTTTTCAATACTCCAAGTTTTAGGACGAATTTTAAAGTTGTTCATCAAGTATGTTGTAACTCTTTTGGCTGCTTGGGCCCCCTCATCAGCACTACCAACACCATCACATACTATAGCAATGTTTAAGCCTCCGACTCTTTTTATATCGTAAAAGTCATCACCTGTTAGTTCCTTACCTTTTGCAAGTGAAAATCCTGATATTTTTATGTTGTTTTGGGGCATTTAAAATCTTTGTATATGAAATATTTATTTATATATTATAAGTAGTTTATGCCCAAAAGTTGATTAAAAAGTATCAATATTTATACTATAATTTCATAAAGGAAGTTTAACATGAACCAAGAGATAAGCTTAAAAGTAAAAGCAGAATTTATACAAGATTATAAAAACGCTTATCCTTTGATAACCAAAGAATCTCTTGTTGATTTTGAGCAGTTGAAAATTCAAGGTTCTATAGTAAGGTTAGAAGATTCTAAGAGTAAATTTATAGCTAAAGGCTACTCTGGAATTCAAAATAAGGGACATGGTTGGATACTCTCTTTAGATGAAAAAGAGAAGATAGACCTCTCTTTTTTTGAAAGAAAAATTAATGAGGCTGTAAGGTATAGAGAAGATTTATTTGCAGATAACTCTACAACAGCTTTTAGAATTTTTAATGGTGAAGGTGATGGAGTTGGTGGTTTAACGATAGACTTTTTTGATGGCTTTTATCTGATAACTTGGTATAGTATTGGTATATACGAGTTAAGAGATGAGATAATCCAAGCACTTAAAAATAGTGTTGACTTTAAGGGGATTTATCAGAAAAAACGCTTTGATGCTAAGGGTATGTACCTTGATGATAAGTCTGATTTTATTGATGGTATTGAAGCTACTGCACCGATAGTAGTAAAAGAAAATGGTGTTAATTTTGCTGTTTATTTAGATGATGGGGCTATGGTTGGTATATTTTTAGACCAAAGAGAAGTTCGTAAGAATATACGTGACATTTATGCAAAAGGCAAAACAGTTCTAAATACATTCTCTTATACTGGAGCTTTTTCAGTTTTCGCTGTACTTGGTGGAGCTAGTAAAACTACAAGTGTTGACTTGGCAAAAAGAAGTTTGCCAAAAACAAGTGAGCAGTTTGAAGTAAATAATATTGATGCAAAACCTCAAGATATAATAGTAGAAGATGTTTTCAACTACTTTAAATATGCAGTTAGAAAAAAATTACTTTTTGATATGGTTGTTCTTGATCCGCCATCTTTTGCTAGAAGTAAGAAACATACATTTTCAGCTTCAAAGGATTATGTAAAACTTTTAAAAGAGGCGATACAAATAACTAACAAAAATGGGATAATTGTAGCTTCAACAAACTCTGCTAATTTTTCGATGATGACTTTTAGAGGTTTTATAACAAAAGCATTTAAAGAGTTAAATGGAAGGTTTGAAGTGTTAGAGAGTTTTACTTTGCCAAAAGACTTTAAAGTAAATCCCAAATTTAAAGAGGGAAATTACTTAAAAGTTGTATTTATTAGAAAGATTTGAGTTTTTTAGATGCGTCCACCGGCTTGAACACCCCAAGTTGTACGCCATCTAGTTTTAACAATACTTAGACCTGCCATAGCTACAAGAACAACAGCACCAAAGATTAAGAATCCTGCAGTATACCCATCAAATACACCCTTAGACCAACCAAGAGTTTTGATAAGTGCAGTCCCACCAAGACCACCAGCACAACCAACAAGTCCAGTCATGATTCCCATATCTTTACCAAAGCGTTGTGGTACTAACTGAAACACTGCTCCATTTGCCATACCAAGGTTAGCCATGATTAAAAACAGAACTAAGATAGCAGCGTAAAATGGTAGTTCAACTAAAGCACTTACAGCTACTAAAATTGCAACCATTCCATAGAAAAAGTAAAGTGATTTTACACCACCAGTTTTATCTGCGATATTTCCACCAACTGGACGAAGAACAGCACCTGCAAAGATACAAAGTGCTCCAAAGTAACCAGCAATTACTTTAACATTTGTTTCATCAAATACCTCTATACCAAAAGCTGACATATCAGTAGAATATGTATTCATAAGGTATACTTTCATATATCCAGCAAAACCAACAAACCCACCGAAGCTGATTGCGTAAAATAATGAAAACCACCAAGTATCTTTATCTTGAAGTAGTTTTCCGTAATCTTTTAGTTTTTTAGGACGAGAAGTATATACATCTGATGGAGCATTTTTAGCTAAAAAAGCATATGCAATAAAAACAATGATAGCCATAACTGCACCTACTCCAAATACTGCATGCCATCCCCAAAGTTCTGCGATTTTTGGAGCAAAAAGAAAGTCAATTACTACACCAATATTCCCAGCTCCAGCAATTCCAAGAACTACTCCTTGAAGTTTTGGTGGATACCATTGACCAGCCTGTGGAAGTGCTACTGCAAAAGAAGCTCCTGCAAAACCGAGACCAAGTGCTACTATTAAAAGTATTTCATAAGTGATTCTTTCGCCTAGAATAAATGCTGTTAAAAGTGAAAATATAACAACAGCTTGAGAAAGAAGTGCTGTTGTTTTTGCACCAAGTTTATCAACACCAAATCCAAGTACTATTCTTAAAATTGCACCAGAAAGGATAGGTAGTGAAAGTAAAGTTGCTTTTTCACCAGAAGTTAAAATATGACCGCCTAGAGCTAAAGCTTCGGCAATTTCTGTACTTAATGGACCAAGCATTGTCCAAACCATGAAACTCATATCGAAATATAAAAAAGCCATAAACAGTGTTGGTCCGTGTCCTTGCCCTTTTAAGTCTTTAAATCCTGCCATAAAAATCTCCTATAATTGTTAGATGCCGTAATTATAATCTAAATAGCTCTACATGT
>CAZZAZ010000065.1:0-10075 GCA_964652355.1 uncultured Sulfurimonas sp.
CAGGAGAAAATTTTGTCCACTCAGCTGTTGAGTAAGCTATTGTTTTTATATCTGGATTTGAACATGTCTCATATGACTTCATGCATGTAGCTGTATGTGGATCCATTAAGTAACCATAATCACGGAAAGTTTCTCTTATATATTTTTTACCCTCATCTCCATTACAAAAATCAGCACCAAAAGATTTTTGTAACTCTGACAATTCATCTTTTGTAAGTTCATAAAAATTATATTTTTCTAAAGTATCCATAAGCTCTTTAGTTCTTATATCTCCAAACATATCGTATAAAATACGCTCAACATTTGAAGATTTTAGTATATCCATAGCTGGAGATGTAGTTCCAACTACTGCACATCCTCTTAAATCATACTTACCAGTTTTTATAAGTCTAGTTAGTACATTATTTTCATTTGAAGAGATAATTATTTTTTCAACTGGAAGTCCCATTTTCCAAGCATAGTAACCACCAAGTGCATTACCAAAGTTTCCACTTGGAACATTTAAGTAAACTTTTTCACCCATAGTTGTAGCACCTTGACGAACTAATTCTAAGTAAGAGTGAATATGATAAATAATTTGAAAAATAATTCTTCCAAAGTTTACAGAATTTGCAGCTGAAAGAGATATATGTTTAGTTTTTAACTCAGCTTTAAAATCATCAGATGCTAAAAGTCTTTTAAGAGCATTTTGGGCATCATCAAAAACGCCATTAATACCTATAACTTTTAAGTTATCTGCATCTTCAGTAACCATTTGAAGTCTTTGAACATCACTTGTTCCACCATCAGGATAAAGACAAACTACTTGAACATTTGCACGATTTTTAAATGTTTCAAGTGCTGCTGGACCAGTATCTCCACTAGTAGCTGCAAGAATAAGGTAGTTTTCATTACGCTTTTGAGCGATAGATGAAAGAACTACACCAAATGGTTGAAGTGCCATATCTTTAAATGCACGAGTTGGACCATGATAAAGTTCAGATACAAAAAGGTTTTCTTTTACTTTTACAACTGGAACTGGATTTTTAGAATCATCAAAGTTATCGTATAAGTCTAACGCTTCTTTTATAACTTCAGCATCAATATCTATCTCAAAACGAGAAAGCATATCTGACGCTAACTCTTTGTACGATGAGTTAAGATGCTTATTTAAAAACTCTTCACCTAAGTTTGGTAAAGATTCAGGTACATAAAGTCCACCAAATGAAGCTATTGGAGCTAAAATAGCTTGTGAGAATGTTACAGCTTTAGGCTTAGTTTCGTCAAATCCACGAGTTTGTGTAAAGTTCATTGTTTTATCTTCTTATAATATTTTTGAGGATTATATCAAAACATCGATTTAAAACTATTTAAATAATCTAATCGGATTTATATGATAAGATTTTTGAGTAACTTCAAAAACAAGTTCATCACTAACTCGTCCAATAGTGTAACCTTTTTTAATCTTTTTACCTTTTTTTATATTTGGTGAAATTTGTGAAAGATTTGCATAGATAGTATGCAGTCCATTTTTATGTTCAACAATTACTATATTTTTTAAAACTGCTGTTTTATCCGCATAGATAACCTTACCATTAAACACAGTTTTTACTTTTGTGTTTTTCTTTTTAGGCTTAAGTGAAATTGACTCATTAAATACTTTTATACCATAGATAGGGTCTTTATAAGTTCCATACTTTTTCGTAATCGTATATGGTGAAAAAGGTGCTATTGTCTTTTTTCCACGATATTTTCTAGTCTTTATAGCTTGGTAAGAACTACCATGTTTTTTAACTTTTGGTAAGTTTTTATTGTCCAATACTTTCTTAGCATTAAAAGCTCTTTTTCTTGCAGCTTCTTGTTTTGCTTTTGCTATCTCATCTACTTTTATAATATTTAACTTCTCTAGAGTTCTTTTAAGTGTATCTTGTTTTAAAAGTACTTGTTTTAACTCTTTTTTATAACTTTGTTTTGCTTTTTTTAATTTTGCTAATGCTTTTTTATTTTTAGCTTGAACCTTTACAAGCTTTTTTCTTTTTGCATTTATAATAGCAATAGAGATCTCTAAAGAACTAATTTCACTACTTAACTTATCAATTTTTGTATTATTTTCATAAAAATCTTTATTTAACTTTTTTACCATATTTTTGGAGTTTCTTAACATCAACTTTAAAACTTCATCCTCTATAAGAGACTCTTCACCACTTACATAGTTCTCCTCAAGTATTACAGACAGTGAGACACTTTGAGCTATTGTAAATACCAAATCTTGTTCTAACTTATCTCTGCTAACTTGTAAAGCCTCTTTTGAGCCCTCTAAAGATTTTAATCTTTTTGTATCTAACTCATACACTTTTTCTTTATTTTCAAGCTCTATTTTTAACTCTTTTAAAAATTTTTCTTGTTTTAAAATACTTTTTTTTTGTTTTAAAATAGCACGAGCATTATTTGCCATTTTTTTATTTATCTTTGTATAGTTTTTTGAAAAATTGTTTATTTTATTGTTTGTATTTTTTATTTTAGAATCGATATTACTCTTTGCACACAGAGTAAAAGTTAGTAAAAAAAGGGCAATAAACTTTAGAATCATACTTCTTCTTTATGCCCTACAATTATTAAAGTTACTAAAAACATAGATATGCCTAAAGCTGTTGCTAAAAGTAATAATGAATCATTTACTATATCAAAAATTTGAACTTCAATACCTATATATTCGAACTGTTTAAGAATCAAATCTGTTGAAGACAAATAAACAAAAGTACCTAAAACAAAAACAGTTGATATAAAAGCATCTACAATAGCTAGTCTAAAAAGCACAGCTGAACGAAGCCATGAAGCTGCTCCAAAAAATGCCATAATAGTCATTCTTTCATGATGTTTATATTGCCAGATTTTCAACTCTTTAAAAATCAAAAGTACTGTAACAATCATAACAACAATAGCAAAAACACTTACAACACCTTTAAATAGTAGCAGTAGTTTATATGTAGTATCATGGTTTGAAGAGAAGTCTTCAATCTTTGTAATATACTTATTTCTAAGTAAATCTTTACGCAGTCTTTTTAGTTCTGCTGTAGTGGGGTAAGTACTAAGTCCAATCTTATAAAACTTTGGAAGTGATAGTTTTAAAAGCTCGACATTTTTATTATTCATACCAGCGCTTAGTCTTTTTATAACATTATCAGCTGAGAGTTCATCTATATTTTTTATCAAAGGGTTTATAGCTGATATAGTCTCGTTATCTAAGCTTTTTTGACTTACTGCAATTACAGTATAATTGTTTGCTAAATTTTCTTTATATGCCCCTATACTTCTCTCTACAATTTGAAATATTTGAATTGATACAAGTATAGAAAAAAGTGCGATGATTAGAGAAAAATGATTTTTAAATGACTTCATGAACACTCCCATATTCAATATGAAAATGTTTATAATCAATATTCATTGATTGGGGTATATGATGAGTTACTACGATTATAGTTGTGTTTAACTGCTCACTAGCACCCTCAAGTAAATTCCAAATAAGTTGAGCTGAATAATCATCAAGATTTCCGGTTGGTTCATCCGCTAAAATTAAGATAGGATTATGTGCCAAAGCTCTAGCCATTGCAACACGCTGTTGTTCACCACCACTTAACTCTTTAGGAAACTTTCCAGATTGATGAGTTAATCTTACATGTTGTAGTAATTTTTCAACTTGAGATTGTGCTACATTTTTTTCATATCCGTTTATAATCAAAGGAAGCATAATATTCTTTTCAATAGTCCACTCTTTCACCAGTTTATAATCTTGAAAAACTATACCAACATGTCTGCGCAAAAAGTTTAGTCTTTTGTTTGAAACACTTTTTAGTTCAACCCCACCAACTACTAAACTACCTTGGTCAGGTTTTAATGCACCAAAAAGAGACTTTAAAAGTGTGGACTTTCCAGAACCACTAGCTCCGGTAATAAAAACAAAACTTCCTGCATTTATAGAAAAATTTGCTTTGTTTATAATAGTTTCATCGTTAGAATAAGATAGTGATAAATCTTTTGCAATTATCACCTTATCCATTTAAAATCTCATTTAAGTGCTTATGTGCTTCTAGATTTGAACGTGATTTTAAAGGTAAAGCTGGATAATAAGAAGCAGATTTTTCTCTAACAATCAAGTAAAGATGTTCAGGTCTATCAAAACTTCCCATAGATAAACGAAGCATAACTCCATCTTTAAGAGTATATACTCTTTCAAAGTGTATAAAACCAGCATCAAATCTTGAAGTTTGAGAGTGAAGTTTTAAGATATTTTCTTCACTCATGCTAATTGGAGTAAAATCAAAACTACCTTCAATAGATAAGTCATCTGATTGTTCTTCATTTATCATAGTGATGTCATAGATATTTTTTTCCATCTTTTTCCATCTATCTTCGTACTTAGAAGTTATGGCGATATCTTTGTTTTTATTTATATGAAGTACAGTTTTATTGAAGTTGATAAAAGTCTCATAAGAGTACGCATAGTAGTTTTCACTATCAGTTCGAAGTTCAAGCTGACCACCAACTTTTAACACACGACGAGACTCCTCTATGAAAGATGTAGAGATTACGCGTCTATGCGGTTTTTTATCCCAAGGTACAGGAAAATGAACATATATTTTACCAACTATATTAGATGGAATTAACTCCATAAAAAGCCTAGCATCATAATCAAGTACAAGTAAATTGTCTAAGTTTTGTATACTAACTTGCTTTAAAACTTGCTCGATAGAAGGACGATGAATCTCAATACCTATAAACATAATATCTGGGTTTTGTGCAGCTTGGTGAAGTAAGTGCCTACCTGAACCAAAACCAACCTCTATACGAACCTCTTTATCGCTTGAAAAGCTTGATGCAAAGTATTCTATATTTTTAAGTGCAGTATTTTCTTCTAGGTGTTCATTTTTTTTCACATCAGGAACATTTGAATCTTTTACATCCAAAGAGGCTAAAGATGAATAAGCCAAAAGTGCTTTGTGAACACTGTATGTAGATGCTGGTCTTGTTAGTTTATCAGATTTTAGTAAGTTTTTCTCTTCACTCTCATTTACAAGTAAAAAGAAATCATCACCATCCATGGTAGCAGAGATAAGACTTTCCCCACTATGGTTTGGATTTTTAGCTAGAAAGTTAAAGGAGATAGAATCCTTAGTTTGAGGAAATTTTATCTCTTTAAATGTGTCTATATGTAAGTGTGGCATTTATTCTCAGCTTTATTTAAAATCATTGTTTATAATAATTACATCTTTGTTAACATCAGAGATCACTTCCTGTTTTGGAGCATCAACAACTTCTCTTTCATCTTTTTTATTGGTTAAAGATGGATCATTTTTATCAGTTACTATAGTTACCTCAATACTTGGTTCAGATTTGATGTAATCTTTATCAACACCATAAACTTGATAATAATAAATAGTATCAGTATAAATTTCTGTATCTATAAACTCATCACCTTTAATACCTTCAAAATCTTCTTTTTTCTCATCAAAAATAGATTTTTTATACCTTTTTGAAACTATATAAGTTATCGATCTTGGATCTGATTTACTCCATTTAATATGAACTTTACCATCAATTAATTTTGCTTCAACAATAGCAGGGGCAAGTGGCTTTGTAAGAGTAATACCCATTACAGATTGTTTATCATGCTTTGATTCCAAACCATCTTTATCCACAACAGATACTCTATAAAAAAATCTACTTGCATCACCCTCTATCAAATCAACATAAAAATTATTTTGCAACTCTTTTATAACTTTATATCCACTATCTACATTTGAAGATCTATATAAGTTATAATGTGAAAAATCTTTGCTTTTTACAGCAGGCCATCTAATCTCTACCTTTTTAGGTAAGTTTGTTGTAGCTGTAATACCTGTAACTTCCAAAGGTAGCGCTTTTGTTATAACTGTAACTTCCTTAGAAGGTTTAGATGTAATATCATCATAAGTTAAACATTTGATTCTATATTTATAAGTAAACTTATCTTTTAGTTTTGTATCAATAAACTCAACATTAAGTCTACCTTTTACAGTTTTAATATCATCCCAAACATCAGCTTTTAAAGTACGTCTTTGGATAAGATAAGCTTTTACTTTTTGGTTTTCGTGTGGACGCCAAATAATTTTTGCACTACGTGGCATACCCTCTACACTATGAATCCAAGAAACAGAATCCATAATAGGTTTAGAAGTTATTGTAGTTGTTGGACTAGCAAGAGACTCAGCATTATCAGAATATGTTTTAAAATAGTAACTATATCTTGATTCAGGTTCTATATCTGTATCTAAATAGTGAGTTGAGAAACGACTAGGGATAGTATCATAGTATTCATTTGCATCCGCATCAGATACATCTAAAGCAAGTCTATATATATAAATACCTCTAACTCTAGGGTCTTCTATTGACTTCCATTCCAAAGCGACGTTTTTCATAGTTGACATTGTTCCGTTTTTTGTTAACTCTACGATAGGTAAAGTATCATCAACAATAGTCTCTTTTTTTGGAGTGGGTTTAGTACTTACACAACCACTAAGAATCAGTAGTGAAACTGCGCACAATATTGCTAGTTTGTATAGCTTCATTTATATCATCCTTGTCAAATTTTTTCTCTAAATATTCTTGCATATCATTATCCAATGGAGCTACAAAAGATACTTTTTCTTTAGTAGTTGGATGGATGAAGTATATTGTTAATGCATGTAGCAAAATGCGTTCCGATTTCTCTGCTTTTGGGCTTATAGCATAGATATGGTCACCAATAATATGACGGTTTATACTCTCCAAATGAACACGTATTTGATGAGTCCGGCCAGTAAATAGTTTACAAGCCACAAGTTGATTTTTTTCATCAGTACTAAGTGCTAAGTTTTTAAACATAGTTTTTGCATATTTTCCACTACCATCGGTACAAGCCATTTTTAGTCTGTTATGTTTACTTCTGTCGATATATTCTTCAATAGTTGTTATATCTTCTTTAAGTGGTGGATTTAAAACTGCAATATAGTAACGACCCATACTCTTGTCTTGAAGTTGTTCAGATAAAAACTCGTGAGCTTCATTATTTTTTGCAACAACCATAGTTCCGCTAGTACCTTTGTCAAGACGATGTACTATCCCATGACGCTCTTCACCACTTATAGTTGAAAGACGGATTCCTTTGTGTTTCAGCCAATCAACCAACGTAGCTTCTTTTACGCTTGGTGCTGGATGAACAGTAACTCCACTTGGTTTATTAATAACCAAAACATCATCATCTTCGTAAAGAATTTCGACATCAAAGTCAACCTCTAAAGCTTTTTCTTTCTTAGCTTCTGGGAACTCTACCCGTACATTTTGTTCTAGTTTAAGTTTTACACCAGGTCGTGCTACTAGTTTATCATCTATATATACACAGTTTTGTTTTATCAACTGTGATATTTGAGAACGTGTTTGTCCAATTTGTGCCGCCAAAAAAGTGTCTAGACGCTCTTTTGTATCTGAAATATAGTTTTTAATTTCGCTCATTTTTATACCTTTATGATACAATTCAATAAATATTTTAGGAGTTGTATAATTTGTGGAGATTTGATAAGAGTATTTTAGCACAAATTGACTTCTTTTCTATCATTTTAATCATACCTTTGGTAATTACTTCAAATTGGCTCATAGGTGAAGTGGTCCCTGCCCTTGCTCAAAAACAAGTAGCTTATGTTGGAATAGCAACAATAGCCTTTGTAGCTGTTTTTTTTCTCCCTATTAGACGTATGTCTTGGCTTATTCCTCTTATATATTGGGCAAATATTTTACTACTTTTAGCAGTTGAATTTTTTGGTCATGCAAGACTTGGTGCTCAAAGATGGATAGATATACCATTTATCAACGCTACTATTCAACCATCAGAATTTGTAAAACCAGCACTTATTTTAATGCTTGCTTATCTTATAAACAAAACCCCACCACCAATTCACGGATATAGAATAAAAGATTTTTTACGAATTAGTTTTTATATACTACTGCCATTTTTTCTAATAGCAAAAGAGCCTGACTTAGGGACAGCTCTTGTTCTTTTACTTATTGGCTATGGTGTACTTTTTTTCATTGGAGTATATTGGAAAATTTGGGCTACAATTTTTATAGCAATCGCTCTTTTTTCACCAATGGCATACAAATTTTTACTACATGATTATCAAAAAACACGTATTACAGACTTTATGAGTGAAAAACCATCTTACCATGTTCAACAGTCCATAATAGCCATAGGCTCTGGTGGAATGACAGGTAAAAGTAAAGATGAAGCGACGCAGACACAGATGCGATTTTTACCTATTGCTACAAGTGATTTCATATTTGCATTTTTAGTTGAGAGGACTGGATTTTTAGGAGCTCTTGGGATAATACTAATATATATAATGCTTATCTTACACCTTATGAGTCTAAGTGTTTACAACAAAGATTACTACATAAAGGTTGTAACTATATCTATATCTTTTATGATTTTTATATATATGGGTGTAAATATATCTATGACTATTGGTTATGCTCCAGTTGTTGGAGTACCATTACCCATGTTCTCATATGGAGGAAGTAGTTTTATCAACTTTATAATGCTTTTTGCTATTATGCAAAACCTCATCACTTTTAGATATAAAGATATGTATGATGTCCGTGGTACTAAAAGTTTCGTATAAAAAGAGTATGCTATAATGATTTTATGATTAAAAAGTTTTCTATTAATGATATTACTGATGAAATTCATCATCCATATCTTACCAAATATTATAGAATTTTATTAATTACCACTGTTTTATCTATAGTATTATTTAGTCTTTTAGATAACGCACCATCTATACATGAAAGTTATGGCTCCTTATTTTATAATTTATCTACCTATTTGTATATTATTTTATTTATAGACTATTTACTACGAGTAATAGGTTCTATTAAACATTTAGATATGGAAAACAATGATGAATTTATCCATTACAACTCGCTTTTTTCTTATTTATTTTCATATTTTGGGTTAATAGATTTCATCGCAACAATACCATTCTATATGTTTTTATTTAATATAAATAATACAGATTTATTAACTATAATATCAATATCAACTTTATTAAAAATTGCACGTTTCTCTCCTGCACTTTTAGTACTTAAAGATGTAATAGTTAGTGAAAGAAAATCATTATTAGCTGCTTTTTATCTAATGATGATACTTACATTTTCAATATCTACTATGCTTTATTTTGTAGAAAGAGATGCAAATCCAGAAGGTTTTCCTACCCTCTTAAACTCTATTTGGTGGGCAATTGTAACTCTAGCCACTGTTGGATATGGTGATGTAGTTCCCATAACAGCTCTTGGAAAACTGTTAGGGGCTATTGCTTCTATTAGTGGCTTAGGTATGTTCGCCCTCCCCGCTGGTATCTTAGCTAGTGGTTTTGCACAAGAGATGAAAAGACTAAGAAACATTACAAACTGGAATATGGTTTCGAGTGTACCTATATTTTCAAATTTAGAGTTTGGAGTTATTGCTGATATCACTAAATTATTACATATAAAAAGATTTAGTAAAAATGAGTTAATAATCAAAGAAGGTTCAAAGGGTAATGCTATGTACTTTATAGTAGAAGGTAGTGTTTTAGTTCATAAAAAAGGTTTAAAAGTGACACTTAAAAAAGGAGAGTTTTTTGGGGAAATAGCTTTACTGAAAAATATACCAAGGACAGCAAATGTAACGTCAAAAAGTAAGTGCGAACTACTTGAACTTACAACATATGATTTTCAAAACTTTATACGAACAAAAGATGACATACTAAAGAAGATAGAAAAAGTTGCAAGAACAAGGTATGAAGAATACTAAACTATAATTGAAGAGTAAGTTATTTTATTTTAAGTTTTTTGAAGTTTTTATAAAAGTGGCGCGGTGGACGAGATTCGAACTCGCGACCCTCTGCGTGACAGGCAGATATTCTAACCAGCTGAACTACCACCGCACCTATATTGAAAAAGTATTTTACTTTCGTAAAATATGTCACATAATTAAAAATGGTGGGCATTACAAGACTCGAACTTGTGACATCTACCTTGTAAGGGT
>CAZZAZ010000066.1:0-9951 GCA_964652355.1 uncultured Sulfurimonas sp.
CACCCTCAGCAACTATACTAATATCTAAATTTTTAGCAATATCAAGTATAGTTTTTACCATCTTTTTATCATCTTGTGTATTATTTAATTCAAAAATAAAAGACTTATCAATTTTAAGTTCATCTATTGGAACTTGTCTTAAATAACTAAGGGATGAGTAACCAGTACCAAAATCATCCATAGAAAATCTTATCCCGCTTTCTTTAATCTTATTCATAATTTTTATTAACTTATCTACATCTTCCGCTATACTCGTTTCTGTCATTTCAAACATTAACTTATTGGTAAGTTTCGGATCTAAGTATTGGGCACAAAGCTTCAATGCATCATCTACAAAATTTCCATGAAATATCTGCCTCATACTAATATTTATAGATAATTGTTCTAAATGTATCCCTCTATCATACCAATCAGAAAAAGTTTTAAGTGATTCTTCAAGTATATAATAGCCAAGTTCAATTATGGCTCCAGTTTGTTCAGCTATTGGTATAAACTCATCTGGTCCAACAAACCCCAACTCGTTATTATTCCAACGCACTAGAACTTCACATCCGATTACTTTACTATTAGAATCTAACTGAGGTTGATAATTTAAAGAGATTTCATTATTTTGTATTGCAAAATGTAACTGTTTTTCTATCTCTAATTTTCGCTCAACTCTTAAAGATAGTTTTTCATTAAAAATGATTACACCATCCCTACCTTGAGATTTTGCTTCATACATAGCAATATCAGCTTCTTTTATAAAAGTTGTTGCTGTCATTTTTGGGTTATCTATCACACTGACACCAATACTTGCACTAATATAAAGATGATGTTCCTCTATGATATATATATTTTTAATAATTTCTAATAAATCTTCAGAAAATTGAATTGCACTTTTTAAACACTCCTCTTTATTTGCAAATCTTGAACTCAAGATACAAAACTCATCTCCACCAAGTCTTGATACACTGTTTTTACATTTCAAAGAAAGATCACTCATTCTCTTAGCTACTTCTATTAGTAAAAGATCACCAACATCATGTCCTAAAGTATCGTTAATAGTTTTAAAATGATCTAAATCAATAAGTAATAAATACATATATTGTTGATCATTTTTTTGAATCTTTATTGCATCCTCTAGTAGATTTATAAAATAGCGTCTATTTCCAAGTTTAGTTAAGTAATCATGATAAGCTTGAAACTGACTTTTTTGAAGATAGTTAAAAGTGTTACGAGAACCATATAAAAGTACACCCGCAAGTACTACTGTTAAAAATGCTATTACATAAGAGTAAAACTGTGCAATTCCGATAAGATATAAGGTTATTGGTAACATAGATGTTATCAAGATTAGTATTGCTAATTTCTTTTCTGAAACTAAAATAGTAGTGGCTACAACAGCAACACCAAGTTGAGTAAAAATAGCTAAATAATGAAGCTCTATATTATCACTTAAGATATACACATAAAACATGATAGTCCATGTTGAAAAATATATAAAGATAAAAGATCTTAACTCACTTAGCCATTTCTCTTTTTCTTGAATAGTCATTTCCGTATCAGAGTAATGTTTATATAATTTATAACCCCAAAGTGAAACTAATAATACAAACAAATACCATAATATTTCAATGTGGTTTGTATTGTAAATAAATCCAAACAATACATAAGAGGTAGATGTTCCAGCAAATAGAGCTATTAATATCAATATTTGTTTATGCATAAACTTATAAAAATTCATATTATCTAGCATATAAACAACCCCTTGTATAAGATTGTTAAATTATAACTAAATAATATACTTAATTACTTATTTCGCTAGTAAAAGTGTAAGTGATGATGCCTTTTTTGCATCCATTTTTGAGAGAATTTTTCCAACTGTTTTTGGCTTTAATGAGCTAAGTATGGAAGATGCTTCAGTTTCATCCATATCAGAAAGTATATTCGCGGCAGATGCTGCTTTCATTTTTGCAAAAGTTTGAGCAATTTTATCCATTTTTATCTCTTGGTTTTTTTTCAAAATAGCTTCATTTTTTTCAAGCATCGTTTTAATATTATTTTCTTTTTTTGTAATATCATCTAATTTTTTACTTACTATAGCTTCATCTTGAGAAACTTTTATCTCTTTTTTTCTAAGTAGCTCTTCAGTTGCAATTTTTAGCGCAGAAAGTGCTTGTCTTTGTTCATCAATTCTCTCTAATTCAACTAGGAGTTCACTTTTTCTAGCTTTAAATATTTCAGTACATTCAAAAAGCTTATCACTTGTTTCAAGCGCCATCAATGAGCTTATAGTAAAAATACTTAACAAAAATAATCTCATTTATTTATTCCTCTTTTCATTATTACTAAAAGTCATAAGTGCTACTTCATCTAAATCTTTAGCATCTTGAATCTTTTGTTTTTTTATCTGTTCCTTAATCTCTTGAAGTTCAAGGTACTTAAATTTTTCAAATTCAATCATATCTTTTTTTAAATTTTCTTTAGCTTGAAAAACTTGATTTTTAGCAAAAGATACCCACTCTTGGTTATTTTGTATAAGTGATCTCTGCGAAGTTAAAAGAGAACGTGATGCAAGCATTGCACTCATAGTACCAGTGTTTGGCATATCTATATCATCTAATGAGTTATATGAAATTTGTAGAGCCATGGAGGCAGAGTTTAAGTCAGCATTTGCTTGTTGAACTACACGTTCACTCTTATCCATTGTACTTTTTTTAAGTTTAACAAGAGGAGTGTAGCGAGTGTTCAAATCTAATCCTTTATAAGATTATAGTATCATCTCTCTCAGGCGATGTAGAAATTATACCAACTTTTGTTTTCGAAATTCTCTCTATCTCTTTTACAAAGTCTTGCGCATCTTTTGGTAGTTTATCAAACTCTCTTACAGCTACAGAGTTATTCCAACCTTTAAAGGTTTTGTAAATTGGTTTTACATTTTCTAAGTCAGCTGGCATATAGTCAATCTCTTTACCATTATACTCATAAGCAACACATAATTTAACCTCATCAAAACCATCTAACACATCTAGTTTCATTAAAGAAAGTTCATCTACACCATTTAAACGACAAGCATGACGAGTAGCAACTGCATCAAACCAACCACAACGACGAGCTCTTCCAGTTGTAGTTCCAAATTCATGTCCTTGCTCGCCTAAACGTTTTCCATCATCACCAAAATCTTCAGAAGGAAAAGGTCCATTTCCAACACGAGTACAGTAAGCTTTAACAATACCTATAACTTTACCAATATCTTTAGGATTAATCCCAAGACCAGTACATGCCCCAGCTGAAACTGTCGCAGATGAAGTTACATACGGATAAGTTCCATGGTCAATATCAAGTAATGTACCTTGAGCACCTTCAAGAAGTACACGTTTGTTATCTTCATCAAGAGCTTTCCATACCATTTGCGTTGTATCAGTTATAAAAGGAGATAGTTTTTCACTGTACTCTTCAAGCTCTTTTAAAAGCTCACTTGCAGATGGTGTTTCTATATCATAAATATCAAATATTGCACGATTTTGAGCGAAGTACTCTAAGATAGATGCACAAAGTTTTACGGGGTCAAGCAGTTCACCAACACGAAAACCAGTACGGTTAATCTTGTCTGAGTAAGCAGGCCCTATCCCTTTACCAGTTGTACCAATAGCTTTATCACCTTTAAGACGCTCTTTTGCTTGGTCAATCAACGCATGATAAGAAAGGTTTAAATGAGCTTTATCAGAGAGGTAAAGACGACCTTCAAGACCATCAAACTGCTCCATCTCTTTTATGATTGATGATGGGGAAAGAACTACACCGTTACCAACCACATTAATAGCTTGTGGATTTAGTACACCTGAAGGGATCAAGTGAAGTGCATATTTCACACCATCAACCCAAATAGTATGCCCAGCATTGTGTCCACCTTGGCTTCTACAAACCATATCGTATTCACAAGCTAATCTATCAACTATTTTACCTTTACCTTCATCACCCCATTGGATTCCAACAATTAAATCTGCTTTCATGTTACTTCACTTTCTCTTCTATTATTGTATCTGTGTAAATTGCAAACCCTACTGAGCTCACATCATTATTGTTGTATCTTCCACCACGAGCATATACTTCATTTCCTTGAATCACTCTAAAGAAAAGTTCATCATAGTAAAGCATTTTTGCATAGTACATTGGTGCGATTACTCTGTTCTTACAGCCTATCTCTTCACATAACTCTTTCATTTTAGATAATTCCACTTTTAATTCAGCTGGGACTATCTCAAGTAGCTCATCAATTTGTTCAACATGTTGAAGATAAACAAGTTTACTTAACCACTCAACTTTTAAATTTAAAAATTTTTCTATGTTTACATGTCTAAAATCATCAAGACTTAATTCATCAAAAAGTGAAGACACTATATGAGGAATTTTCATGTTACTTATTTGTATAAGTGGTGCTACCTCAAGTTTATCAAAAATATCTATTGCAATATTTAAAACAGAAGAAAGTTTATTTTCACCCATAAACTCAACACCAACTTGATATTGTTCAATCGTAGGATAAGTTAGAACCGGTTGAATATAAAACCATTTTTTTTGTTCAGTATTTCTACCTAATCTTTTCTCAATTATACGCACAACATCAATAGTTGAATCTGCACGTAATGAGATAGAGTTATTTTTCGCATCATTTACCCGAATCAGCTCTTTTTCATCAGCAATACTAAGATGTTGATGATACGAAAAAACTGGAGTTACAATCTCTTCAAAACCATTTTCATCTAAAATAGTTGATGCGATATTTTCTATACTACGCTTTACTTTAGCGCTTTGTCCAAAATATAATTTACTTCCGTTTGGAATTTCATGCTCTAAAATCATCTATATCTCTTTTTTCTCTAATGCTGATAAAAAATATGTTTCATTATAAACTTTTGAAGCGAGCCCAGAGTATTCTAATCTTCCCATACGGTGAAGAACAAGTTCTATTGAGTTTACAACCCAAATAGACTCATAAGTCTCAATCAAACCCATTTGGTTTATACGGAAAATTTTACCTTTTAGATGGTCTTGACCACCAGCAACATTGACCCCGTACTCATCTTTTAAAGCTGAACGAATTTTTGACGCATCTTTATCATCAATAGTTGTCATGCTTTTTGCAGGAGTTGTTGGATAAATATGTAACCCTATCGCTTCAAGTGCTGCTTTTGTAGCCTTAGCTCGTCGTGCTGTGTTACAATAAAGAACACCAATACCACCCTGCTTTTCAACAGTCTCTAAAACTTCTAAAAGCCCAATAATTAAAGTAGTTGCAGCAGTATATGCCGTAGTATTTTCTCTTTGTTTTTTTATTTCAGATGCAAGATTTAAGTAGTAACCTTTTCCAGCTCCGATTTTTTCAATCCCCGCATTTGAAAGACCAAGAATAGCAAGACCAGGAGGAAGCATAAGTGCTTTTTGACTACCAGCTATCAGACAGTCAATATTTGTAACATCAATTCTCTCAACACCAACAGCAGTAATACCATCAGCAATAATCATAATGTTAGGGTTTATCTCTTTAACAGCCTTAGCTAACTCTTCAACAGGATGACGAAGACCACCAGCAGATTCAGAAATTTGAACTGCGATTGCATCGATATTACTATCAGCTTTAACAGCCTCAACTATAGCTCCAACGCTTACTGGAGTATCCCATTCATTTTTAATCTCTGTATTTTTAAGTCCACAAGCAAGTGCGATTTTTCCAAATCTTTCACCAAATTTTCCAGAGTTTACACTTAAAAGTGTATTTGAACAAAGGTTATTTACTGCTGCCTCCATAGCACCTGTTCCAGAAGAAGCTATCATCACTACTTCATCAGTATTAAAAAGTTTAAAAAGATGTTTACGAGTTTTCTCAAAAATTGCTTCAAATTCAGGTGTACGGTGATGCATAGTCTCTTCAGCCATTGCATTACGAACATTTTGAGGTACTGGAGTTGGACCAGGTGTAAAAAGTAGCATATAAAAATTCCTACGAGATTAATTTGTATTGTTTAATAATAAAACCTCGTATTGTATCGAAATAAGTTTAGAATAAAATGAGGTTTACTTTTTAGGCATTCTATCTGTGATTGTACTCATAGTTTTAAAAATAGCTTCTTCATTAAATGGCTTAACCATATAACCATTTGCACCTTTTTTAATCATCTTTAGCACTGATGATTTTGAACCCTCAGTTGTAGCCATTATTATACGAGTTTTATTCCACTCTTTTTTAGCACGAACAGCATCAACAACCTCTTCTCCAGTCATATTTGGCATATTCCAATCAAGAAGCATAATATCAATTTTTTCTTTTTTCATTTGATCAATTGCAACAAGACCATCTTCTGCTTCAAAAAGTTTCAAAGGAATTTTTTCTTTTTCAAAAAAACGCTGCATTGTGTTTGTTAAAACTCTTCTAACAATTTTGCTATCATCAACTATAAGTACATTCATCTTATTTCTCTTTTTATATGTTAATATTTCGAAGTAAGTCTAGCACAAAAGAAATAATTTTTTCTTTAAATTGTCTTCAAAAAGGGTACTCATGACTATATTTGATTCTGTCATACTTGGAATTATTGAAGGTATAACAGAGTTTTTACCTATCTCTTCAACTGGTCACCTTATAGTAGCAAGTGAATTTTTAGGAATAAAACAAACAAATATAACAAAAGCTTATGAGGTAATCATACAGTTTGCAGCTATACTCGCTGTAATTTTTAACTACAAAGATAAATTTACAATCAAAAAAATAGACCTTTGGCGTAAAGTATTTTTAGCATTTTTACCAATTGGAGCAGTTGGATTTATATTTTCACATCAAATAAAAGAACTTTTTTCAATTCAAACAGTAGCAATCATGTTTATAATTGGTGGAATAATTTTCTTAATAGTTGAAAAGTTTTTTGTAAAAGAGGATAATTCTTACCTAGTAGATGATGTAGAAGAAGTTAGCTTAAAGCAAGCCATGATAATTGGATTTGCACAAATTTTTGCACTTATTCCTGGGACCAGCCGAGCTGGATCTACAATAATAGGGGCTTTATTAGTTGGTCTTAGCAGACGAGCTAGTGCAGAGTTTAGCTTTTTACTTGCTTTTCCTGTTATGTCAGCTGTAACTTTTTATGATTTATCTAAACATTACAACGAATTTAGCAACGAAAATATTTTAGCTTTGGCTATTGGATTTATAACTTCATTTATTATCGCATATATAACCATAAAACTATTTTTAAAATTTTTAGAAAAATTTACCTTTGTAGCTTTTGGATTATATAGAATAATATTTGGTATTTTTCTTTTAATTGTTTTTTGACATTTGGAATACTTTTTGCTTGTATTTAGTTATTATTTATAGCAAGAAGGATATAAAATGAAAACAATTAACTTGTATAATTCAAAACTAAACTCTATTTTACAAAAAGTTGAAAAAACTTGTCTTGATTTAAGTATAAAATTTTTATAATAGTTTAATTATAAATTTTTCAAAATTACACTTGCAAGGCTTAATGCTTTCGCACGATGTGAAAGTTTTTTCTTTAAATCATCATCCAACTCCCCAAGAGTTTTATCATACCCTAGTGGTATAAACATCGGGTCATAACCAAAACCACCATCTCCGATTGCTTCACTTTGTGCTGTTCCATACATCCAACCATGTACACAATACTCACTTTTACTTGTAACTATTGCTATTGCTGCTGTATAAAAAGCAGGTGATGAAGTATGTCCACTTTTTTTAATATCATCAATTAATTTATGTAAATTATCTTTGTCACTTGCATCAACTCCAGCATGTCTTGCACTATAAATTCCAGGTTTTCCATCAAGCACATCCACACTAATACCACTATCATCAGCCATAACAACTATATCTTCTTCATCTAATGCCTTAAAAACCGCACGAGCTTTTATGAGAGCATTTTCTTTAAAAGTATCTCCATCTTCTATAATTTCAAACTCTTGTATAAGCTCACTATACGGAATCACTTCATAATTTTTGCAAAGTGCCTTTATCTCTCTTACCTTGCCTTTATTAGATGTAGCTAAAACTAATTTCATTTTTTATTCCTTATAGTGTATATAATATTGATTGGTTATAATTGCGAAATTATACTCAAATTATTAAGGTTATTTATGTTTAAAAAAGTATTACCCCTTTCTGCAATACTGTCACTTAGATTTTTAGGTCTATTTTTAGTATTACCAGTAGTTTCTATTTATGCGATGGGATTAAAAAGTTCTACCCCTCTTCTAGTTGGTGTAGTAGTTGGTGGTTACGCACTTACACAAGCAATATTTCAAGTTCCGTTTGGAACAATGAGTGATAAGATAGGAAGAAAACCAACCCTTTTAGTTGGTTTAATCATCTTTTTAATAGGTTCACTCATCTCTGCATATGCTACTGACATATATATGCTCATGCTTGGACGTTTTCTTCAAGGTGCTGGAGCTATTGGTTCTGTAATAACAGCAATGATTTCGGATCTTGTTGAAGAGGAAGTTCGTGGTAAAGCTATGGCTATCATGGGTGGAACTATCGCACTTTCATTTGCGCTTGCTATGGGTCTTGGTCCAGTTATTGGAGCCTCGTACGGTGTTGAAATGCTTTTCTTTATCACAGCAGGACTTTCAGTTTTAGCTATGATTTTACTATTTACTAAAGTACCTACTCCACCTCGCATAAAACATATATACCATGAAACTGCAAAAACTTCTGATATATTAAAAGATTCTAACCTTTTCAACATGATTATAATCAATGCTATGCAAAAAGGTCTTATGACTGTTGCTTTTGTACTTATCCCTATTATCCTAACAGGCGAAGATTTTGGGTGGGAGAAAGCTGAGTTATGGAAAGCCTATGTACCAGCTATGATTTTTGGTCTTGTTGCTATGGGCCCTGCTGCTGTATTTGGTGAAAAACATAACAAACCTAAACAAATATTTTTAATCTCTATCGTTCTTTTTATTGCCTCTTTTTTAATTATGGGACTAACAAATGATAGTACTCTATTTATAGTTGGTGTTGTTTTCTTTTTTGTAGCGTTTAATATGATGGAGCCATTAGTTCAATCTATGATTACTAAATTTTCAAAAGTTCATCAAAAAGGTGCAGCTTTAGGAATCTCTAACTCTGTTGCATATTTTGCTACATTTGTTGGCGGTACATCTGCTGGACTGTTTCTTGGTATAAGTGATAGAGCAACTATTGGTATATCTGTGGCGGCTGTATCTACCTTATGGTTATTATGGACATTAAAACTATCAAACCCTACAAAACACTCGTTCCTTTTTATATCACAGTCAGAAGTGAGTACACAAAAACTTCAAGCTCTTGAGAACGAACATATTGCAGAATGGTATATAAATGAAACTGAGAAAAAGGTTGTTATTAAGTATGTCTCTGGTGCTATAAGTGAAGATGAATTAAAAGAAAAAATTTCTCTTTAAAGCAAGTTAGGCTTTTGTCAAACTTGCTTTTGCAGTTGAGAGTTCTGATATTAAATCTTTAATAATCTTTTCCTCTTTTGCAAACTGCTCTTCTGTAAGGTTTTCCAAACTATCAAATCTATCTAAAGATTCTCTAGCATGAGCTATAGTCTCTTTTAAATGTGCAGTAACATCATCTGAGTAGTTATTGATATGTACTATAAGTTTATCAAGCTTTTTCTCAACACTATCTTGCTTACCTGCAAAATACAACCCAAGCATAACTAATGCAAATATAATTGAAAACATAATAATTGCTGATGTGTACATAATTTATCCCTTAAAGAAAATATCTAGAATAATTATAGCATGAAAATTAAAGAAAAGTTGTAGAAATATAGAAAAAAGTTATAAAACTTTTTTCTACTTTTGAGGAGTAACGTACATATTGAAGTAGCGACCTTCAAATTTTGGTGGTTTTTCCATTACACCAATATCTTCAACCATTGGCCAAACACGAAG
>CAZZAZ010000067.1:0-9777 GCA_964652355.1 uncultured Sulfurimonas sp.
TCTTTATCCATAAAGATTGGGAAAGGGATATGGTTAGAGTATTTTTTGATAATTGATTCAATTCTATGAGTCTCTAAAAATTCACCCTCGTCATCTTTAAGGTGCATTACGATTGTAGTACCATGACCTTCTTGAGTTGTATTTTCTATCTCGAAACTTCCATCCCCTGCACTAGTCCATAAAAAAGCTTGTTCTTCTCCTGCTTTTTTAGTAGTAACTTCTACTTTATCAGCTACCATAAAACAAGCATAAAAACCAACACCAAACTGACCAATAAGGTTAGAATCTTCTTTTTGATCACCAGTTAGATTTTCTAAAAATGCTTTAGTACCAGACTTTGCAATAGTTCCAAGATTATTCATCAAGTCTTCTTCGTTCATACCAATACCAGAATCTTTAATAGTTAAAGTTTTAGCTTCTTTATTTGCAACTATATCAATTCTAGGCGCGAAAGTTACATCTTTATATTTTTCATCTGTAAGAACTAACATGTTTAATTTATCTAATGCATCTGAAGCATTTGAAACTAACTCACGTATAAAAATCTCTTTGTTAGAGTAAAGTGAATGAATCATAAGATTTAGTATTTGATTTGCTTCTGTTTGAAACTGATGTTTTGCCATTTTGAAATCCTTTTATTTTATAAATTTATTATTAGTGAAATATTATCCAAAAAAAGTTAATAGTAGGTTTTAATATCAACTTAATTGAGTCAATTCGACTAAACTAGATCTCACTGCTCTGTGAAAACTAAAATTTAGATATAATAAAACTATGAATGATGACTTTTTAGAAATGATGGAATCTACACCTAAGATAAAAACGAACAAATGCAAAATAATATCTTTTATTTTATGGTTTTTCTTACAATTTTCTATATATTTTGTTACTATTATTTCTTGGCTAATATACGATTATTTTATAGCCTTCTTCACTTTAATACTTAGCTTTATAATAGTAGGAATAATTCGTTCAAAACTAAGAAACAGTGTGATACCTGTTAAACAAAGAGAATATCAATATAACGACAAGGGGATTGCTGACTGGTATACAGCAAAAGAACTTTGTATAGAGTTATCAGATAATAATACTTAAATAATAGATATAGGAACAAATATATAATATGGCATTAATAGACTTAGTAAACATTTCAAAACACTACTCTGCCCAAAAAATACTTACAGAGATTAACTTTCATGTAGATGAAGGTGAACGCATCGTAGTTATAGGTAAAAATGGTAGTGGAAAATCTACACTTATGAAAATTGTAAACGGTTCACTAGAGCAAGATGGTGGGGAAAGAATCACAAAAAGAAATCTTGAGGTTAAAATGCTAGACCAAAGACCAGCTTTTAAAGAAGGTCATAATGTACGTCAAGCAGTTGAAGATGGTTTAGGCGAAATAAACCTTGCTAAACTTAGATTTGATGAGATTTCACTTTTACTTGCTGATGATTTTGAAAATAAAAAACTTATAGATGAGCATGAAGAGTTAACCTCATATCTTGACCATCACAATGCTTGGAACCTTGATGATAAAATAGAGAGGATTATTCAGCACTTTGATTTAAAACAGTACGAAGATAAACCAATAGAACTTTTAAGTGGTGGGGAACAGCGTCGTGTTGCTTTAGCCTCACTACTTTTACAAAAACCAGATGTATTACTTTTAGATGAACCTACCAATCATCTTGATGTATATATGGTTGAATTTTTAGAAGAGCTAATTTTAAGAGAAAAATTCACTCTTGTTTTTATCTCTCATGATAGATATTTTATAGATAGAATCGCTACTAAGTCTATTGAAGTTGAAGATTGTGTTTTACGTGAATATAGGGGTGGATATAGTGACTACCTGGAACAAAAAGCTGAGCACATTCGCACAATGCAAAAAGCACATGATAATCTTCTTGGAATACTAAAAAGAGAAAATGAATGGTTCGCTCGTGGAGTTCGTGCAAGACTAAAGCGAAATGAAGGTCGTAAAGAGCGTTTAATGCAACTAAGAGAAGATGCTAAGACCAATCCAGCACAGATACGAAAAATGTCAGTTGAACTACAACGTGAGGCTAAACATTTTAATCGTGAAAAAAGTATAAACAGACAAAAAATGCTTTTTGAAGTTGAAAATTTATCTCTAACATTAGGTAATAAAGAACTACTAAAAGATTTTACAACCAGAATACTTCAAAAAGATGTAATAGCCATAGTTGGACCAAATGGAAGTGGAAAATCAACACTCTTAAAAGCTTTGCTTGGTCGACTTGAGCCAACGTCTGGAAAGATAAAACAAGGCGAATTTAAAATAGGATACTTTGATCAACATAGAGAGATGCTAGATGATGATAAAAATCTTATGGAGACTTTTTGTCCTCATGGTGGAGACAGAGTATCTGTACGTGGAAAAGATATGCATGTCTACGGATACTTAAAAAACTTTTTATTTCCAAGAGAGTTTTTAGAGAAAAAAGTTGGCATACTCTCTGGTGGTGAAAAAAATAGAATAGCACTCGCCCTACTCTTTACTAAAGATGTAGATATTCTAATACTTGATGAGCCAACAAATGACTTAGATATTCCTACAATTAATATACTTGAAGAGCAACTGACAAACTTTGCAGGAGCTGTAATCATAGTAAGTCATGATAGATATTTTGTAGATAAGATTGCAAAAAAACTTTTTATATTTAAAAAAGACAAACATATAGAGGAGTCTTATCAAGACTATTCTGAATACTTAGAGATGGAAAAAGAGTTACAGCAACTAGATGAGATGCATAATGATGCTAGTGCTGTTAAAGTTGTTGAAGAAGTAAAAGAAAAACCAAAAGCTTTAAAACTAACTTTCAAAGAGAAAATGGCACTTGAAGCTCTACCAAAAGAGATAGAGGAGCTTGAAGAAAAAATAGAAGAAAAAAATACTTGTCTATCTAACCCATCTTGTTACGAAGAAATTGGACTTAGTAAACTAGCTAATGAGTTACAAGATCTTGAAAGTTTATATGAAGAAAAGATGGAAGAATTATTTGAAATTGAAGAAAAAGTAGAAGAGATACAGGCAAACTAAAAGTATATGATAAAACATAAAGCCAATATAGACATAAAATATTATATTTAGTTTATTTTAATGTAAACTATCTTATACTCGTTGAAACAATCAACAAACTTGGACTTAAATATCTATGCCTAATAATCTTAAAGAACTTGTAAAAGTAACAAAAACATTAACATTATTATATGTAGAAGATGATGAGGAATCTCGTAATGCTACGCTAAAACTTTTATATAATTTTTTTTCTGATATAGTGATTGCTACGAATGGCTTAGAAGCAATTGATAAACTTCTAAATAATAAAATAGATTTAATTATAAGCGATATAAATATGCCAGTCCTCAATGGTTTAGAGATGCTTGAAAAAATAAGAGAAAATAAAAACGACACTCCAACTATCTTTTTATCGGCACATAATGAAAGTGAATACTTTACTCAAGCTATAAAACTAGGTGCTGAATATTTTATACTGAAACCTATTCAGCAAGATCAATTTATTGCTGCAATTTCAAAAATTATAAATATTATAAATATTAAACTTCAAAATATACATTATAAAGAATATTTAGAACATGAGGTATCTGCACAAACAAAAGAGTTAAGATATAAGCTTCATTTTGATAATAATACAAAGCTACTAAATAGATACTCATTCTTTGAAGATATACAAGATGTTAAACAGCCATTGCTTTTTTTAATAGATATAAATAAATTTAAAATGATTAATGAAGTATACGGAAGTGATATTGGTACAAAAGTATTAGTAGAGTTTGGACAATTTTTACTTAATTTTTTTGATGAATCATTCAAAGTATATAGACTAGCAGGCAATGAATATGCGGTGTTAAGTTCTCACAATATAGAAAACCAAAACAAGTATCAAAATTATTTAGATAACTTGTTTAATAGTTTAAATGACTTTTGCATAAAATCTAATCAAGATACAATATCTGTTGAAGTAACTATTGGTATTTCAAAAACAACTGATAGTACCTATGAAAATGCTGAAATAGCCTTAGAATATGCTAAAAATAATAAAATAAGCTACGCGATATATTCTTCTGAAATAGATAAAAGAAAAGAAAGTACAGAGATACTAAAAAGAAAAAATATGATACGCTTAGCAATTGAGCAAAAGCGCATACTACCTGTATATCAAGCTATAGTAGATTCAGACCAAAAAATAGTAAAACATGAAATTTTAATGAGAATTCAAGAAGAAAACTCGAATAAATTAATTTCACCATATTTCTTTTTAGCTGTAGCATTAAAAACATCTTTATATGACCAATTATCATCTATTATTATTTTTAATGCCTTAGAAAAACTAAAAAATTCAAATGAATCATTAAGTATAAATTTTGCATATAGTGATATTAAAAATCAAATATTTGTGAAAGAAATTGATACATTTTTTTCTAATAACCCTAGTATTGGTAACAGAGCTGTTTTTGAAATAACAGAAGATGAAAGCATTAAAAATTACGATGATGTGAAAAAATTTATAAAGCATTTTAAAACTTATGGAGTGAGAATAGCTATAGATGATTTTGGTACTGGTTTTTCAAATTTTGAACATATTTTAGAGATAGAACCAAACTACTTAAAAATTGATGGAAGCCTTATTAAAAACATAGCTACAGATTCACGTTCTTTTACATTAGTTCAGGCGATAGTTCAATTTTCACACAAATTAGGTATAAAAATAATTGCTGAATTTGTTCATAATGAACAAGTATTTAATATGTTAAAAGATTTGGGAGTTGACGAGTATCAAGGGTATTATTTTTCAGAACCGAGTCTAACCACACAACAAAAAGTTAATGTAGTTAGTATATAAACTAAGAGCGAACCTCTTTTAAAGTATCTGCAATTAAAAATGCTAACTCTAAAGATTGATCTGCATTAAGACGAGGATCACAATGAGTGTGGTAACGTGAGCTTAAGTCCTCTTCTGTAACAACAAAAGAACCACCGATACACTCAGTTACATTTTTACCAGTCATCTCCATATGGACACCACCACCATAAGTTCCTTCTGATTTATGTACTTGAAAAAACTGTTTCATCTCAGTTAAAATTGCATCAACTGGACGAGTTTTATAGTTGTTTGAAGATTTGATAGTATTTCCATGCATAGGATCACATGACCATACAACTTTCATACCCTCTTTTTCTATTGCACGAATAAGTTTTGGCATATTATCACCAACTTTATTTGCACCCATTCTAACTATAACATTTAAACGTCCAGCTTCATTTTTAGGGTTTAGAGTATTACAAAGTTTGATTAAGTCTTCTGGATCCATTGTAGGACCAGCTTTTACCCCTATTGGGTTATTAACACCACGAAGATACTCTACATGAGCACCATCTAGTTGACGGGTTCTATCACCTATCCATAACATGTGAGCTGAAGTATCAAACCACTCGCCAGTAAGAGAGTCTTTTCTTGTAAATGCTTCTTCATAAGGAAGTAAAAGAGCCTCATGAGATGTGTAAAAATCAGTCTCTCTAAGATTTCTATATGTTTTTGAAGTGATACCACAAGCTTTCATAAATTGTAAAGAGTTTTCAATCTCATGCGCCAGAGCCGAGTACTTTTTACTTACTTCACCTTGATGTGCAAAGTCTAAGTTCCACTTGTTTACTTGATGAAGGTCTGCCATACCACCTGATGCAAATGCACGAAGTAAATTTTGTGTAGCTGAAGCTTGATTATAAGCTTGAATCATACGCTCAGGATCTGGTACACGAGCCTTTGAAGTAAAATCTACACCATTAATAATATCACCACGGTAAGAGTCAAGTGTTACACCATCAAAAGTTTCAGTATCACTTGAACGAGGTTTTGCGAACTGACCAGCTAAACGACCAACTTTAACAACGGGAACACCACCAGCATAAGTCATTACAACTGCCATTTGCATTAATGCTTTAAAAGTATCACGTATATTATTTGCATGAAACTCAGAAAAACTCTCAGCGCAATCCCCACCTTGAAGTAAAAATGCTTCACCATTTGCTACATCTGCAAGTTGCTCTTTTAGTCTTCTTGCTTCACCGGCAAAGACAAGTGGAGGAAAACTCTCTAGTTCTTTTAAAACCTTATCTAGTTTTGCTTGATCTGGATAAGTTGGTTGTTGTAAAATTGGTTTCTTTCTCCAACTTGTTGGGCTCCAATTACTCATAATAATACCTTATTTGTATATTTTTCAAAATTTTACTCAAAACTTCCTAAAATAGCTCTGATTAATTGCTAAATTTCAAACAAAAGCTATTTTTATGATTACTAAGCTATAATAAGGAAATATTTTACAGGGACTCGATAATGAAAAGAGAAGAGTTAAAGTCATTAGCAAAAGAGATGTACTACAATCTTCTAAACTCAATAGATGAGCAAGAAGATCCTACTATTGAACAGGTTGTTAATCATTTGAGAGAAGCGATTGATATTATTAAGATAGTAGAAGATGAGGATATTGGCTCACTTGAACATGCCAAAGCTACTTTTCACAATGCTTACAAAGACATTGCTGAAGAGAGTTTAATGTTTTATGCAAGTACTAGTAATAGATTCGAAGAACTAACTGTTTTACAAACTTCAGCATTAGAAGAGTATGGCAAGGAACAGATAAACCTACCAGAAATAACAGAAAAATTTACTGAAATTCAAGCACATATGAGTGATGAAATTAAAAAAGCAAATGATGTTATATCTCAACTGATGACTCAAGTTAAAGTTTTAGAAAAAAAATCAAATATAGACTCACTTACTAAAGTTTTTAACCGTCGTGCACTAGATTCTTATCTTAATATGGTCTGTGAAAAAGAAGATATACCTTATGAACTTCATCTTCTTATGCTTGACCTTGATGACTTTAAAAAGTTAAATGACAACTATGGTCATATTGCAGGGGATAAAACACTTATTTTTGTATCAAATATCTTAAAGAAAACACTTCGTGATGGAGATAAGGTTTTTAGATATGGAGGGGAAGAGTTTGTAATTGTTTTAAATAGAGTTGATGATGAACTATGTTTAAAAATAGCTTCAAGACTACTTGAGTTAGTTAGAAATAACAACCTTATTTACAAGGGTGAAAGTCTTGGTGTTACTATAAGTATTGGAGCGACTAAGCTTATAAAAGGTGATACTGTGGATTCTCTAATAGATAGAGCAGATAAAGCACTTTACTTAGCAAAAGAAGCTGGTAAAGATCAAATGGTTTCAAAAAGGAATTAAATGGAGTTAAACTATTTTGACATTGTTGCATCAATAATAATTTTATTTTTAGGCTTAAAAGGCATTATAAACGGATTTTTTAAAGAGCTATTTGGTCTTTTAGGGATTGTTGGTGGTATTTTTATAGCATCTCGTGTTGGAGATACAGTTGGTCAAAAAATTAGTGATCTAATTTTCAACTTTCAAAATTCAGCAGCAATAAGTTTTGCGGGTTTTTTAGTTACATTAGCAGTTTTTTGGCTAATTATGCTTGCTGCTGGTATTGCATTTAAAAAGCTAAGTTCTGCAAGTGGACTTGGAGTAATTGACAAAATACTTGGTTTTGTTTTTGGAGCTAGTAAATTTTTCTTAATCGCTTCAGTTATAGCTTATGCAGCTTACAATATAAAAGCTGTTAAATCATCTTTAGATTCAGCAATGAACAACTCTTTTGTATTTCCTATTATGGTTGAAACTGGTGGGTTTATTATGAAGTTAGATCCAGTTGAAATATCTGATGAAATAAATGAATCAGTTGATGCAATATCTAAAAGTGTTGAAGATGTAGTAGATGAAAACATAAAAGAAACAGCACAAGACATTGTGGATTCTACAAAAGAAAAACTTAAAAAACAGATACAAGAGTATAAGTCTAATGAGGAGCAAAAATAGATATGAGTCAAGTTACAACTAACTTTAACGACCGAACAGTTGAATATGAACAACTATTAGTTGATTTTAAAACACTACTAAAAAAGAACTCTCTAAAATTCACGATACAAAGAGAAGTTATACTTGAGAGTTTATACAACTCTGATGAGCATTTAACACCAGAAGCACTTCACCACCTTATCCAAAATAAATTTCCAGATTTAAAAACTGGAATTGCTACTGTTTACCGTACTCTTTCTCTCTTAGAAGATTCAAATATGGTAACTTCACTTTCATTTGGTGCACAAGGTAAAAAGTATGAACTTGGTGCAAAAGAGCATCACGACCACTTGATCTGTACAGAGTGTGGAAGTATTACAGAGTTTGTTGATGAGCAAATAGAAGAGAGACAACATGCTATTTCTAATGAACTAGGATTCAAAATGAGTGGTCACTCTATGCAAATCTACGGTCTATGTAAAAACTGCCAATAATAAGGAAAATAATTGATATTTGATAATAAATACGTACAACAAAGAATTGAAAAAGCAAAAATTTTAAAAGAAGCAGGATTTAACCCTTATTCTAATGATTCACAAAGAAATACGACAGTTTTAAAGTATTTAAATGTAAACAGAGATATAGAAGAAACTGAAGACAAACGTGATGAAAATCGTAGCTATACTCTAAGTGGTCGTATTAAACTTCTACGCATTATGGGTAAGGCTTCATTTGTAAAGATTGAAGATGAGAGTGGTATGTTACAAATCTATGTAGCGAGAGATAATCTTCCTGAAGGTTTTTACAATAATATCTTTAAGAAAAATATTGAGGTTGGAGATATCATCGAAGTTACTGGCTTCCCATTTGTAACTGGAAAAGGCGAACTATCACTTCATGCAAAGGAACTAAAACTTCTAACAAAAGCTATTTCACCACTACCTGAAAAGTTTCATGGTGTTACAGATAAAGAGATTAGATATAGAAAAAGATACCTAGACTTAATCATGAATGCTGATGTTCGTAAAACGTTTAAAATTCGTTCAAAAGTTATAAGTCTAACTAGACATTTCTTTGAGGACAAAGGTTTCTTAGAAGTTGAAACACCTATGATGCACCCTATTGCTGGTGGAGCAAATGCTAAACCATTTGTTACTCATCATAATGCTCTTGGAATTGACAGATACCTAAGAATCGCACCTGAGCTTTACCTAAAAAGACTTATAGTTGGTGGATTTGAAGCAGTGTTTGAGATCAACCGTAATTTTAGAAATGAAGGTATGGATGCTACTCACAATCCAGAGTTTACATCTATCGAATTTTACTGGGCATATAAAACTTATAAAGATTTAATAGAGATTACAAAAGAATATTTTCAATATCTTTTTGAACACTTAAATCTTCCATCACAATTACCTTATGGAGAAATGACTGTAAACTTTGAAAACTTTACAGAGCTACCTCTTATCGAGTCTCTTACATCTGTTGGTGGAGTCCCTGCTGATGTAGTAAATGATAAAGAAAAAATTCTTGATTATTTAAGAAGTAAAAAACTTAAAGCTGATGAAAAACTAACTCTTGGCTACCTTCAAGGTGAACTTTTTGACGAGTTTGTTGAAGAAAAACTAATAGACCCAACTTTCATAACAGAGTATCCAGTTGATCTTTCACCACTTGCAAGAAGAAGTGATGATAACCCAGATATTACTGAAAGATTTGAGCTATTTATCGCTGGTCGTGAAATTGCAAATGCATTCTCAGAACTAAATGACCCGATAGATCAACTTGGTCGCTTTGAAGCGCAAGGCGCGGCTAAAGAGTGTGGTGATGATGAAGCACACTCTATGGA
>CAZZAZ010000068.1:0-9767 GCA_964652355.1 uncultured Sulfurimonas sp.
TCATTACTGCAAATGCTAAGTAAGGACAAGCAGTAGAATCTGGGAATCTCATCTCGATACGAGTAGCCATCTCGCCGGCACCATAAGGGATACGACAAGCAGCTGAACGATTTTGAGAAGAGTAAGTTAATATGCTTGGAGCTTCAAAACCAGGAATAAGACGCTTGAAAGAGTTAGTAGAAGCATTAGTAAATGCTGCAACAGCAGCAGCATGCTTAAATATACCACCAGCATAGTTGATTGCCATATCAGAAAGATTACCATAAGCACCTTCGTTATAGAAAAGGTTTTTACCATTTTTCCATAGTGATTGGTGAACGTGCATACCATTACCATTGTCACCATAAAGTGGCTTAGGCATAAATGTACAAGTTTTACCATTTAAGTGTGCAACCATTTTACAAACATATTTGTATTTTTGAACATTATCGGATGCACCAATAATGTCAGAGAAAACGATACCGATTTCACCTTGACCTTGTGCAACTTCGTGATGACCAAGAATAACTTCAAGACCAACTTGCTCTAAGATTAACATCATTTCAGCACGTAGATCAACCATAGAATCAGTTGGTTGAACTGGGAAGTAACCACCCTTAGTTCCTGGACGGTGTGCTGTGTTATACATATCATCATAAGAAGTGTTTGAATTCCATTCACCCTCTTCTGTATCTACTTTATAACCAGCTTCATTGATACCATCAACAAATTTAACATCATCAAAGATAAAAAATTCATTTTCAGGACCAAAGTATGCAGCATCAGCAATACCGATCTCTTCAGCATGTTTAAGTGCTTTTTTAGCGATTGAACGAGGACATTTCTCATATAGTTCATTTTTATAAATATCATAAATATCACAAATAATAATGATAGTTGGATCAGCAGTAAATGGATCTAAAAATGCAGTTTCAATATCTGCTTTTAGTAGCATATCTGACTTATTGATTGGTTGCCATGCTTCGATTGAAGAACCGTCAAATGGAAAACCACCTTCAATGTTACCTTCGTTTACCGCAGACATACGGTAACTTAAGTGGTGCCATGCACCTTTAATATCTGTAAATCTTAAATCTACAAATTGAACATCATTTTCTTCACAGTAAGTAAAAAACTCTTTTGTGTTATTAACAAATTTTCCCATTCATTTCTCCTGAATTATAAATTGCTGATAGTATATCCCAAATAGATTTAACATAAAGACAATATCTGTTTAAATTTTCATCAACTTATTATGTATGTTTCTAAAAGTTATATATTGAAGATATAAATAAGATAATAAGCGATATACTTTATTTATTAGGAGTTATTATGGAAGAAAAGAGAAAAAAAGAGCTTGATAGAAGACAAAGTACGGATAGACGAAAAAAATCAAAAGATGGAAAAGTTAAGATTTGGATAAAAGAGGAGACTCTCGCTTATGAAAAAGAGTTGGAGAGCTTACAAGTTGAACTTTTGAAATTTCAGCGTCATGTAAAATCTAAAGGACTAAAAGTTTTGATGATTTTTGAAGGGCGTGATGCAGCAGGTAAGGGTGGTACTATAAAACGGATAACAGAACATCTAAACCCTCGTGGTGCCAGAGTTGTAGCATTGGAAAAACCTAGCGATACTGAAAGTTCTCAATGGTATTTTCAAAGATATGTAAAACATCTTCCATCAGCTGGTGAAATAGTGTTGTTTGACCGCTCTTGGTACAACCGTGCGATGGTTGAACCAGTTATGGGTTTTTGTTCTGAGCGAGAACACCATAAGTTTTTAAAAGATGCACCAGAGTTTGAGAAAATGATAGTTGATGAAGATATCCAGATATTTAAGTTTTATTTTTCAGTTTCTAAAGCAGAACAAGCTAAAAGGTTTAAGGCAAGAGAGACAGATCCACTTAAACAGTATAAATTATCACCTGTGGATAAAGAATCTCAAAAACTTTGGAATGAGTACTCTTTAGCTAAATTTATGATGTTGAGTGCTACTCATACAGAAGTCGCCCCCTGGACAATAGTAAAAAGTGATAATAAGAAAAAAGCTCGTATAAATACTATTAAACATATATTAAATTTTGTAAACTACCCAGATAAAATTAAAGATAAATATATTAAAGTAGATAAAAAAATACTTATATATGGTAGGGATGAGGCTATTTCTATGGAACAAAAATTTAAGTTTTCTTTAAAAAATTAAGATCTTAAATGAAACAAAATAAAAGATATAGAAGTATTAAACTGTTAGTAAAAGTAAGATAATGCCCTCTTACTCCCTTGCTTTAGTTTTCATTTTTAGTGGTCTTGATCTTGCCACTTTAAGTATTTATTTCTTTTTAAATCTCAAAAAACAGGAAGAGATACAAAAGATAAAAAGTTTAAAGTTTAAGGAAAAATATAGAACCTATACTGATAAAACTAAAATAGAGTCTTCGATTTTACTATTTGCAAATACAAAAGAGTTTATAGGTATTTCTCTTGATGTCACTGATGAGATGAAAGTTATAATAGCTTATTATGCCTGTTTATTATTACTTCATATATTGACAGAAAACTGTTATGATAATCTTAAAACTATAATTATCTATTCACATTTGGTTGCTGTACGAAAAATACAAAATAATGAAGGTATTTTTTCAAATGAGCAGTTCTATATTGAGGGGCAGTCTTCAAATGATACAGTTGTTATAATTTGGAATGAAGCTAAATCAGAAGCTTATCATCCAAGACATAGTTCAGAACTATATAATGAACTTAAAAATTTTTATAAAATTGATACTACAAAGTTAGTGATATAATAAAAAACAAAAATTAAGATATGTTTGTGTATACTATAAATAATTAATGAAAAGGTCATAATGGATATTGTAATAAAAGAACTTTTAAATAGAAAATCTGAAATAGATAAAGCTACAGAACTTCTATTTAAAGTAAATATGAAGATAACTGATTGGGATATACCAGAGGCTGATGATAAGCAAGCTGCTGAAGTTTTGATAGAAATGATTAAAGATAAACTCAATTCTATTAAAGCTGATGTAGATGCTGGAAAATATGATAATTACTAAAAAGGAGTAAAAGTATGCCACTTAAAAAGATAGAAGCAATAAAAGAGAATATAGATAAAACTAACTATCTAAATGATGATGAAAAATCACAGAGCATGAAAATAGTAGAAGAGTGGGCTTTAGAGGATAAAGCATTTGGTATTTTAAGAGAAAAGTTACTTGATATTAGTGTATTTTTTGAAGAACTTTTTTCAGAACTTGGTATAAAATAAGAAGATTGAAATTAAAATTATAAGGAGTCGATTATGGCAAAAGTATTAAAGAAAAAAGTAGTTAAGTCAGTTGCTGAAAAAGCTGTTAAAAAAGCAGTAGCTAAAAAAAGTATTGCAAAAAAATCTGCAAAGAAAGTTACTAAGAAGGTAGTGAAAGTTGCCACTAAGAAAAAAGCAACTGCTAAAAAAGCAGTTAAAAAACTAGCTAAAAAAATTGTTAAAAAAGCAGCACCTAAAAAAGCAGTTAAAAAAGCTGCTCCAAAAAAGTCAGCTAAAAAAACATCTAAGAAAAAATAGTAATAAAACATTGCAAACTTAAATTTGCAGTGTTTTTACTGGTTAAAAAGACTTATCTCTCCACCTTCTTGAGCGTACATCATTTATACTTTCTAAATATTAAACTTTATTGTTAGCTTTGATTGTTTTTATAACAGTTGTGTAATCTACTGTAATCATATTGTAATATTAGATAGGTATAATTTCGCCAATTTAACAACAAATAAAAGGGATAAAATAATGAAAAAAACTATTTTTTCAATAGTAGCAGCTTTAGCAATAACAACTGCTAATTTAAGTGCTACACAATTTTATGTAGATGATAAAGGTCAAGTGTTTATTACACCTGCTGAGGGTCGTAAAGCTTTAAATGTAGATACTACACCAAATGCAGCAACTGGTACAGAGATTAAAAAAACTTCTCATACTAAAATAACTATTATGGATCCAAACTCTCCAACTTTTCTTTTAGGTAAGCAAACTAAGATAAATATGAAATTTGTTCCAAGCGATAACCCAGACATGTGGTTAAAAGTTGGCGTACGTGTTCAAGGTACTATGGAGAGCAAACAGGTAGACTATAAAGGATCTGGTAAAGTTGATGAAGATATCAACGATGCATATCTTCGTCGTGTACGTTTAGAAATTGCTGCTGGTTTTGGACATGGTATATCTTATGTTATGGATATTAGAAATGATAAATCAAATTATGGAATTGAAAATAAAGAGGGTCAGTTCTCTGTAGGTGATGCTTACTTAAAAATCAAAAAACCATTTGATACTTCACTTGTAAACTTTAAACTTTACCGTGGTAAGATTGATGTATCTCGTACAGAGACTGTAAAATCTGCTCGTGTAATTGCTTACGATAGACCGTATGTTGCAGATATTGCAGCTCAGTATATCTCTTTTAACCGTCGTGGTGCAAATATCCAAATGTATGGAGATTGGGAAAAGAAAGTTCATTACCAAGTAGCATTTGGTTCGGCAACATCTCCAAGTAAAATAAAAGATGCTATTGATGGTAAATCATCGAGTTTTGTGGATTCATCTGATCAAAGTTTCTTTTACGGTGGTAAGGTAGTACTTTCACCATTTGATGGTTGGGAAGAGAAAAAAAGAACAGAGACTTATTTTGGTCGTGGAAAACACTTTGAAATCGGTGCAGCTTACTGGTCAGTTCCAAGTATGAAAGGTACTGTAGATGCAGCAGGTACGAATGTAGCTTATGATTTAAATCATGAACTAATTAACCTTGAAGCTTCAATGCACTATAAAGGTTTATTTTTACAAGCAGAGTACTTTGATTTTAAGGATGCTGTAGAGAGTTGGGATGTTCCAGCAAATACAGAATTAAATACAGGTGATTCATCTGGTTGGTATGTAACTGGTGAATATGTTATGCCTGAGTATGGATATATTGCACCATTCTTTAGATATGAAGATTTTGATAAATTTGAAGACGCTGATGATGCAACTGTAACTTCGGCTATGGTTGGTTTAAACTGGTATTTAATGGGTAACAGTATTAAAGCAGGTCTATATTACCAAAAAGATAACTATGGTGTTGATGCAGCAAACAATAGTGGTTTTGAAAAAGATGTAGAGTTTGTAAGACTAACATCACAATTTTTCTTTTAAAAAAAGCGCATATGAGCTTTTTATATGTAATTCAACTTAATATAATAAATATTTGCTTATAATTATTAAAATAAATTCTTATATGAAAGTAGTTTTATGAAAATAAAAATATTTATTGCTTCACTATTATTAGGTGTAAGTACTTTAGTTAATGCTGGTATACATGGGGAGTGGGGTTATTCTGGAGAGGGAGACCCCGCACATTGGGGAGATTTAAAGCCAAAATTTTTTATGTGTAGGGATGGTAAAAATCAATCTCCCATCAATATACAACTAACTAAAACTATAGAGGCTGGTGGCTTGGAAGATATTGAATTTCATTATGTTACAGGGGCTACAGAAGCTGTAAACAATGGACATACAATTAAAGTTAGTGTAGCTTCTGGTAGCTATATAAAGATAGATGGTATTGAGTTTGAACTGAAACAATTTCATTTTCATTCTCCAAGTGAGAATGAAATTGATGGAAAAAATTTCCCCTTAGAAGCACATTTTGTTCATGCTAGTAAAGATGGAGAACTTGCTGTATTGGCTGTGATGTTTGAACAGTCAAAAGAAAATAAAATACTTAAAAAGATTTGTAACAAAATATTTTCAAATCCACATGAAGCAACAACTTGTGCACTTACAGATAAAGATATAAATACTTTATTACCAGTAAATAAAGCATACTATAGGTTTGATGGCTCATTAACTACACCACCTTGTAGTGAGGGTGTTAGATGGTTTGTACTTAAAGATTACTCATATGTGAGTGCTGCTCAAGCCAAAAAATTTATAAATGTTATGATGAAGGGTCGAAATAATAGACCTGTTCAACCGTTAAATGCGCGTAAAGTTTTAAAAAATAAATAAGTATTTAAGTTCTCTATATATAGAGAACTTATTTGTTATTTTCTCTTTCTAGTTTTTGATACTCTCTCTTTATTAGCTTTATATTTTGTATTTTTTAATTTTTCAACTATTCTTGCAGATACTGATAATATATCAGAGATGATACACTCATTATCTTTTTCAAATTCTTCTCTATTTTCCTCAAATTTTGATATTAGTAGTTCAAAGTCTATATCGTGTAAAAATGGATAAATATCAATAGATTTTTGCTCTTCAACAATCCACGAACTAAGTACACAAATAACTAGAAATTCTGGTATGTATGCTGGTTTATTTAAGTAGTGAGTACTTACTTTATGTGCCATAGTATCATAGTAGTTCATCAAAGGCTCTTCAAATTTTGCTAATTTTCTAAGCTCTAGATTTACTTTCGCACCTTGAACTAAGCTTATTAGATAGTCAGCATTTACTACACATTCTTGTAGCTTGTCATTTAAGTTTTTTAAAGTTTCATATACATACTTTGTATCCTCTTCGTTACCAACTTTTGGAGTATATTTTAACTCTTTTATATGCTTAAAATATCTCTCTAGTGCAGTCCGGGCAAAAACCAAAATAGCTTCAGTTTTTACTCCACTTAGCATAGTTGGTTTTACTCTGTTGTTACAACAGTTTTGTACTTCAGTAGTTAGTACCTTTTTTGTTGTTTCATCTATCGCAAGATTTTTTAACATCTCTTCTCCATTTTAGTAGCGCCAGAGTATTTTTCTTTTTGTTTCTTTTGTAGGGTTAGATTTAAAGTCTAGTTGACATTTTTCTAGTGCAGCTATAGCATCATCAAAATTTTCAAAAATATTTTCTTCTTGAACTAACTCAGGGATAAGTTTTATATTTTTTAACATATCTAAAGGCTGTTTTTGAATACCAGTTATAACTACTGTAATACCTTTTTTCTGAAGTTCTAAGATAGCATCCTCAAGTGCATACATACCAGACTGGTCAATACTAGGTACATTTTGCATTCTAAAGATTACAACACTGACTTCTGGTAACTCTTTCATCATAGTTTTAAAGTGTGCTGTAAAACCAAAAAATATAGGACCATCAAAATGTTGAATATATATTTGTTGTTTTATCCCTTCAGCAATAGTTTTTTCATCGTCTTGAATATGAATATCATGAAAATCATCAAGAGTTGAACTAACAGCTTTAGATTCTGCTGTATCTCCCATCTGTTTCATAAATAATATAGATGCTAAAACTAAACCAATAGCTACTGCTTGAAGTAGGTCAACAAATACAGTTAAAGTTAAAACGATAAGCATAATAATTGCATCAGAACGAGGCACACTTGTTAAATGTTTAATACCTTTATAGTCAATAATTCCAATACCTACAGTAATCAAAATACCAGCAAGGACAGGAAGGGGTATAAGTTTAGCATATTCACCAGCACCAAGTAGAATTACTAAAAGTACAACTGAATGTATTATCCCAGATAATCTTCCTGTACCACCTGCATTGATATTTACAACTGTACGCATTGTTGCTCCAGCACCTGGGAGACCACCAATAATACCAGCCGCCATATTACCAATACCTTGTCCAATTAACTCTTTGTTAGAGTTATGTTGAGTTTTTGTCATGTTATCAGCTACTACTGAAGTAAGAAGTGAGTCAATTGCTCCAAGTGAAGCAAGAGTTAGTGCTGGAACAATTATAACCATTGGATGATGCCAGTCCATATTTAACAGAGTATCTATATGTACATCAGGAAGACCTTTTGGAATATCTCCAATTATTGGAACATTTAAACCCATCATAGTTGAAGCTATTGAGAGCCCAACTAAAGCTACTAAAGCGGAAGGTACAGATTTTGTTACTCTTGGGAAAAGATAAATTATCGCAATAGTTAAAGATGCAAGTATTACGGCTTGTATATTTATACCATCTTTAATTTGTTCAAGGTTAGCAAAGATATCTAGTATTTTAACAGGTGAACTCATCCCAAAAAATGGAAAAATTTGCATAATTATAATAATCATACCGATTCCACTCATAAAGCCAGAGATTACAGGGTATGGCATATATCTTATGTATTGACCTATTCTTGAGATTCCCATTATTATCAAAAATATACCAGCTAAAACAAAAGTTGCTACTATAGTTCCAATAGCTGCTTCAACTGAACCATATATAGCTATTTCACCAGCAATAATTACAGAGGATACAACTGTCATAGGTCCAGTAGGACCAGATATTTGTGTACTAGTGCCTCCAAATAAAGAGGCAAAAAAGCCTAATGCAATAGCTCCATAAAGTCCAGCGATAGCTCCCATCCCTGATTGAACACCAAAAGCAAGAGCTAGAGGTAGGGCGACTATGGCAGCTGTAACACCACCAAACATATTTCCAGATAAATTTTTTGAGTTAAACATTATACACCTCTTTTGTTTTCTTCTAGTACTTTGAAAGCTGATTCATCAGGATCGTAATATTCTATTTCACCACTATGAATATCATATATCCATGCATGTATATGGATACTACCTTCCTCCACCCCTTTTTTTACATAAGGATAAGTTAAAAGGTTTTCTATCTGAAACACAACTGATAACTTTTCTGTAAGTCTTAAAAGTTTTTCATGAGAAGCATTTTTATCTATGGATAATTTTGCTAAAGATTTTGCTTTTTCACCGAGTGTAAGCCACTTTTTTGTATGTATAAATGCTTTGTCTTCCAGCCCTGCGTAAAGTGCGCCAATAGCTCCACATTCAGTATGTCCACATATTATTATCTCTGAAACATTTAGTGCAGTTACCGCGTACTCAATCCCTGATGCAGTTGCATGAAAATCTTCATCTGGTTTATATGGGGCTACAAAATTTCCAACATTTCTTAGAACAAACAGATCCCCTGGAGCTGATTGAGTTATCAGATTTGGTATAACTCTAGAATCTGCACATCCAATAAAAAGTGCTTTTGGATGTTGCCCATTTTTAGCTAAATCTAGCAACTCTAATTTGTGTTTTTTGAAGTAACTTTTTTTAAATACATCGTTACCTTCTAATAAGACACTGTTTTTTAACATCATAATTTCCTTAAAAGTAATATAAAATTTATAAATTGTAATGTGAGGTGGTAATTATGAATTGATTGGTGGTCTAAACAGGATGTTTGAGGATTTAAAAGTATAAAAACTTTGTTTAAAATCTGGTGTGATTTTTATTTTAGTTTCTGAGTGAAGAGTTAATGAATCTAGCAAGTAAGTATCATTTATAAATTTATCAGCCAATCTTTTTTCTAGTACATTTTCAACAGTTTTAGAAGATGAATTTTCGGCTACACTTATGTTAGATATATATTCAAATGTAAGTATTGATAAAAATGCTAGTGATAAAAATAAACTTATTATACGAATTCTCATGCAACCATTCTAATTACTCAATTAACAATTGTCAAGTTTTATTTGTAATAGCAAAAATCTATTTGAATATTGATACTATAATACTCACTTATAATAAATATTTTTTATTTCTATTATGCTAATAAATACTCAACACCACGAATGGTTTTTATATATTACTTTAAAATGACAGTTTGTTTACAAATAGTTCCACTTATAATATTTTAATTTATTTTTCATAGATATTAACATTATTTTAAAAGTTAACTGTTATTATTTCAGTGAATTTAAACTAAGGAAAAAAATGAACATAATCTCAAAATTAGCACTAAGTGCGACACTACTTTTT
>CAZZAZ010000069.1:0-9611 GCA_964652355.1 uncultured Sulfurimonas sp.
GCATTATTTAACTAAACTTATCCTATAATCCAAAATATATTTTATAGGATAATTAATGAACAATTCAACAATCAAAAATGTAGCATTTTCAAATACGCTACAACTTATAATCTTTGTTTTAGGTTTCGCTATAGAGACTTATTTCTTAGGTTTCTCAGTTCTTGTAATAGCTCTTACTATTGTACATATATCTTTAGCCCTTTATTTACGTTCACAATTGATGATAGTTAAAAATTCTGTCGAAGAGTTAACATTAACGATTACTAAAGCATCTTCTGGAGATTTTGAAGCTGTCGCTCCTATTATTGGTGAAGGTGAAATTAAGCAAGTATCCTCAGAATTCAACTCATTGCTTACACAGTTTAAAGATTATATGAGAGAAACTATGCAAGCTATAAATGTAGCAGTCGATATCAATGCTTCTTATCGTGCTTCAACAAAAGGTTTAAACCCGACACTTAGTGATGCTGCAGAGACTATAAATAATTCAATTAAAGATATAGAGAAAAGTTATGAACTTCAACTGCGTGGTAATTTTAGTCAAAAACTTCATGATTTAGGTGGTGGAATTGCACATAGTTTAGAAACTATTATAAAAAATTTAGTTAATAATTTAGATGAGATAGATAAAATATCAGATATGTCACAGTCAACTTCTGATAAAGCTGCAGATAGTATAAATTCTATGTCAAATGTTACAAATCTTTTCCATGACCTTATGCAAAGAATAGATACATCTAATAGTAGTATTGGTTCTTTATCTGAGCGTTCAAATGAGATATCTACCGTTGCTGAACTTATTAAAGATATTGCAGAGCAAACAAATTTATTAGCTTTAAATGCAGCTATTGAAGCAGCACGTGCTGGTGAGCATGGTCGTGGTTTTGCTGTTGTCGCTGATGAGGTAAGAAAATTAGCAGAACGCACTCAAAAAGCTACATCTGAGATCTCTATAACTATCTCAACTCTTCAACAAGAGACACAAGATATTCAATCAAGTTCAGAAGAGATGTCTAATATTGCTCAGTCTGCGACACAAACAATAGATGAGTTTTCAGATACTTTAGGTAGCTTTCAAGGGAATGCTAAAAAATCTGCTGAATATGCAGACTTTATCGGTAGTTCATTATTTATGGTATTAGTAAAAATTGATCATATTTTATTTAAGTCAAATGCATACTCTACTGTAACTGGTGAAGGTCGTGATGCTAAGTTTGTTGATCATAAAAATTGTCGTTTGGGTAAATGGTACACCGGTAAGGGTAAAGAACAGTTTGGCCATACGAATGGTTATACACTTATAGATACCCCACACGCAAATGTTCATAGTAAAGTTCTTAGCAATATTGAATATGTGAAAAAAGGTACAGTATTTAATCCTGAAAATGAAACGATGGTATTAAATAACTTTAGAGAGATGGAAAAAGAGAGTAATAAGCTATTTGATATTTTAGATGGTATTATTCAAGAGTTAGATCCAACTTTAAAATAGTTTTATAAAATCTTTAAAACATCTTCAAATGAACCTTGGATAATCTTTTGACATGAAAGAGCTATCATAAGATTTATTGGATGCTCAAAGTCTTCTATGGTTTTGCCATCTTTGTCTAAATAAATCTCATTTTTAAAATCTTTTTCATTTGAGCTAAATTGTTCTAAGTATGGTGAAATATTTTTCATGTATCCATATACTTTTTTTCCTAATGCATGAGCATATCCACACTCCCAAATAGTTCCACTATCAGCCTCTTTACCACGAAAAGGATTTAGATTTGCAATGACTATATCAGCTTCATGGATAAGTTTTACATTAGCTTGGTATATATCTTTTGCAATAGCATGTTTATTTTGAGAGAAATCTACTATATTATCAAGTGGATATAAACCTTCATGTCCATAATCTTTACAAAATTTAGAGTATCTTTTACCTATCTCTATAGAGTTTGGCTCAAAAACATCTGGACCAGCGATATAAATCTTCATTAAGGCTCCATCCATTTACAAGAACCATAATCATCATAAATATTTTCATGTTTAGTATTTTGAAGGGTTTTTAAAAGTGAACCACCTGAGTGGGAAAAACCAAATTTTTCAAAAAATGGTGTTAGTTCTTTGTTAGTTTGTACCTCAATACTCTCAAATAGATTTCCAGCCTCCTTAAACAACTGCTCTAGCATAAGTTTTGCAAGTCCATTTGAGCGAAACTCCTCTTTTATAGCTATATTTAATATAGGGTGTTTGTTAGTATCTTTGTAGCGTATCCAAACAGCACCAGCTAAGATATTATCAACAAGAGTATATACCCCTAAGTCTTTTGTGGTAAAACCATAAAACTCTATATTTTGAGATGGATTTAGCGATATTGGAAGCATCTTATTTAATATATATTGCTCAGATGAACGTAAAAAATATAAAGTAGTGTTAGTTGACATTTTGCACCTCTTGTAAAATCCAATCCCATTCTCCAAATCCACTATCTGCATTTATATGTCCTGCATCTTGCAAAATTTTTGTAGGGATATTTAATTTTTTTGCCATTTTTTTTATCTCATTTTGAGTAATATATGGGTCATTAGTTGAGCTTACAAGTATAGCCTCTTTTGCAAAAAGACTACTTGGAAGCTTACATGGATAAAAACTTTTCAACTCTTCAATATCACATGATAAGCTAGGTGGTGCGACTAGAAAAAGCTTTTTAATTTTCTTGATTTTTTCACTATTACATATATTAAACCATAAAATATTTGCTATAGAGTGACAAATAACTATATCTGGATTAAAATCTTTAATTTCTTTGGTTAATTGGTTTTTCCATATAGTTTTATTTGGAAAATCATAGTTGTCAAATTTTAAAAAATTAACTGTTCCATAGTTTTTTGCTATTTCAGCTGCCAGCCATGCTTGCCAATGTGGAAAATCACTCCCTTCCCATCCATGAAGTAATAAAACTTTGTTATTCATAATTTTTCCTACCAAACATACTAAATCCAAGTATATCTAAGTCACTACCAATACCATAAAGATAAGCTTCATAATCTTCTCCTATATTGTATTGTCCAGCTAAATAGATCTCTTTGATGAAAAATAAACTAAAATCTTGTGAAAATATTTTACTAAAACTTACTCTTGGTGAAAATTCACCATATAGGTCTGTTTTATCATCATGGTATTTAAATCTATCATCAGCGATTGCATAATCAAAAGTTCCATATAAAATTTGTATATTTGTAGTAGAGTATGAAAAAAGTTTAGCGCTTATTATTATAAGTAAAAATAATTTTTTCATAGATTATATCCCTTTTAAGTTAGTATGATACAGAATTATAACAATAGGCTCTTAAAATATAATATAAAAGGTAAAAATTGAGATTAATATTTATTTGTTTTATAAGTGTTGTTTTTTTTAAAATAAGGTTTTACACTAAAGTATAGTAGTAGTATCCATAAGATAATACTGCTAAGTATAGAGATACCTCCACCTTCTTCATGCATATGAATCAACGAAGCTGGATCTATATCGCTTATACTAAAAATATAGTCAAGTCCAAGACCAAATATTATGCTTCCAAAGATGATACTTCCAAGATAAATATATAGGCTTTTTGTACCTAGCATTTTTTTTACTACACCTATTGTTACAGTGTTTGTAGCCGGTCCAGCAGATAAAAATACAAAAGCAGCTCCAGCGCTAACTCCACTAAGCATAAGTCCTGCTGCAATTGGTAGTGAAGCTGTTGCACAAACGTACATTGGGACAGCTATCACTATTGCTATTATATATGAAAGCCAAGAGTATTCTTTTAGTATTTCACCTAAGTTCTCAGGTATAAAAGTTGTTATAAGTGCACCAAGTAACAGACCCCATAAAAGAGGTTTTGCAATATCACCTAGAAGTGTTACAAAGGCATACTTCATAGCTTGAGTAAATGAAAAAGTTTTATTTTTATCAGTTGATGAACAAGAAGATGTTTCAGTAGAACAACATGAAGATGTAACTTCCTTGTCCTCATCCACGCTAAGTGAAAAGTTTGCTGGCATTACTCCAAAATTGTTAACAGTACCCATGTTATTGTTGAGTGTAAACTTTGGCTTCTCTTTTTCTGAATCAAAAATATTTGTTAAAATACCTGCAATTATAGCTATAAGCATAGAGGTAATAGCACGATAAATAGTAAATACCAAGCCAAACATACCAAAAGTAGCTAGTATAGAGTCAACACCAGTTATCGGAGTTGAAATTAAAAAAGATAGAGTTGCACCCTTACTTGCACCTGATTTTTTGATACTAGTAGCTAGGGGGATAACACCACACGAGCATACAGGAAGAGGGATACCAAAGATAGTTGATTTAAGCACTGAAGATATACTCTCTTTGCCTAAATGTTTTGTGACTATTGATTCTGGTATCAGTTCATGTAATACTCCGGCAAAGGCAAGACCAAATAAAATATAAGGTGCCATTGCATTTGATAGTTCATAAAGTGAGTTAAAAAAAAGTGTAACTGTTTCCATAAAATATTTTATCGTTTTAAGCTTAAAATGAAAACTATTATCAAGATTAGTTTATAGATTTGCTTTGATAGAGTTCTCAATTCTTAATATAGTTTCATCTTTACCAATGATTGCCATAACACTATCAAGTCCTGGGCCTGTCATGCGTCCTAAGAGTGATACACGAAGTGGTTGACCAATTTTACCAAAACCAATTTCTAACTCATTTACTACATCTTCCATAAGTGCATGATAATCACTTGGAAGATGAAGTTCCTCTGAATTTTGTACTTTAGTTTTAAAAGCTTCAAGTATAGGTATTGGCTCACCTTTAAACGCTTTTTTAACAGATTTTTCATCATATGTGTGAGGAGTTGTAAGTATTTCGTTTGTTAGTTCGGCTAACTCTTTTAAAGTCTTAGCACGCTCTTTTAACTCATCTAGAAGAATTTCACGCTTATCATGTGAGCTTAAAACTAAACCATAATCTGTGAGTAGTTGAGCTAACTCATCATTTGGTGTGTTTTTTATATAGTGTGCATTTAGCCAGTCAAGTTTTTCTGTGTTATATATACTTGCTGATTTGTTTATATCTTTTGGATTGAAAAGATTTTTCATCTCATCCATGCTAAATATCTCTTGATCCCCATGACTCCAACCAAGACGAACTAAAAAGTTTAAAAGAGCTTGTGGAGTGTAACCCATCTCTTTATATTCCATAACATCAGTAGCACCATCTCGTTTGCTTAGTTTTTTCCCAGCAGAGTTATGAATCATTGGTACATGATAAAACTTAGGTATATCAAAACCAAGTGCTTCATAAACTACCATCTGTTTAGGAGTATTTGAAAGGTGATCATCACCACGTATCACTTCATTAATCCCCATTAGATAATCATCTATCGCTACAACAAAGTTATAAGTTGGAGCTCCATCAGCACGTGCAATTACAAAATCATCTAAGATATCTTGTGCTTGAAAACTAACCTCTCCTTTTACTCCATCTGGTATAAGAATTTCACCACTTAGTGGAGCTTTTATACGAATAGCAGGCTCAACACCCTCTGGTGGAATGCCTGTAAAATCTCGATAACGACCATCATACATTGTACGCTCTTTATTAGCCATTTGAGTCTCACGAAGCTCTGTAAGCTCCTCTTTTGACATATAACATTTGTAAGCCTTACCTTCATCAAGAAGTTGCTTGATGTATTTTGCATATATCTCATCCCGCTGTGATTGGTAAGTGATTTCACCATCATGCTCTAAACCTAACCACTCAAAAGCTTTTAAAATCGCCTGTGTAGCTTCCTCCGAGTTTCTTGCCTTATCAGTGTCTTCAATACGAAGAACAAATTTACCACCATTTTTTTTAGCCCAAAGGTAAGAAAAAAGTGCAGTACGAAGACCACCAATATGAAGATAGCCAGTAGGAGATGGAGCGAAGCGAGTTACAACCATGAAAGAGCCTTTTGTTTTATTAGCGCAATTTTAGGCAAATATTTGTTAAAAGAGGGTAAAATACTTTTTTTAATATAAATTAGGATAATAAATGTATAAAATATTTTTACTATTAGCTTTGAGCCTTGTTTTAAATGCTAAGATGATTGATGGTGTAGCTATAGTTGTTAAAGGTGAAGCGATAACTCTTTATGATCTAAAAAAAGAGATGCGCATATCAAATGTAGATGTAGACACTGCTTCAAATATGCTAATAAGACAAAAACTTGAAGAATCAGAGATAAAAGAGCGTAAAATTACTGTTAGTAATTCAGAAGTTTATGATGATATAAAGATGCTATCTTCTAGAAATAATATGAGTGTAAATGATTTTTATGAAGCTGCGAGAAATGCAAATGGGATTAGTTCAACAGAGTTAAAAGAGAAGGTAAAAGCAAAACTTTTAAGTCAAAAACTATACTCAGCTATTGCATATAGTTCTGTTTCTCAACCAACTGAAGATGAAATCAAAGAATATTATGAACTACATAAAAATAATTTTTCCCATCCGAGTGGTTTTTCTGTTGTAATTTATCAATCTAAAGATGAGAAAAGACTTCAAGAAAAAATAGACAATCCTATGTTCTCAGCTCCGGATATTATTCAAACTCCTCAAGAGTTACCATATAGTAAAATTTCACCAGAATTAGCCGGACTACTTTCAAAAACTGCTGCTGGAACATTTACAGCTATTATTCCTGATGGGAAAGGTGGATATATGAGCTTTTATATGAAAGAGATAAAGTCTATGGAGCAAATTGGTATGAAAACAGCTAGAAATCAAATTATCAACATGATTATGGGTGATAAAAGAGAACAAGTGTTAAGTGATTATTTTGCTAGACTTCGTACAAATGCAGATATAACTTTTGTACGAAAACCTTAAGACTTATTAGTTCACTTGATATCCGTAAGTAGAAAATATTTTTTTAGCCTTATAACTTTGTAAAAAGTTATAAAAGCTTTTTACCTCTTTGTTATGTTTACCTTTTTTTAAGATAACTAAACCCTGACTTATAGGTCTGTATAGTTTTGTATCTACACTTAACCAGTTAACACCTTCTTTATATTTTAACATCTGTTTTGAGTAAAGTGAAGACTTAGCTATGATGCCAATATCTGCTGCTATTACACTATATGATACGGTTTGTGAGATTGATTCTGCATAGATAAATTTGTGTTTTATATCATCGTAAATATTAGCGTTATTAAGTGCCTCAAAAGTAGCCTTTCCATAAGGTGCAGTTTTTGGATTTGCAATAGCTATTTTTTTAATATTGGGTTTTTTTAAAAGTTTTATACCTAAAGAAAAATCTTGTTTTTTTATACTAAAATAAGCTAAAGATCCTTTAGCATAAACTACCGGTTTTGTTATAGCCAAATGTTTAGCATACAAAGTGTTTGGATATAGCATATTAGCAGACATAAAAAGCTGATATGGGGCACCATGAAAAATCTGTGCTGTGAGTTTACCACTGCTTCCAAGAGTAGTTTGAATTTTTGTATTAGGATATAGTGTATTAAACTCTTTTTTTAAATCATTTATAGCATAAGAAACATTTGCAGCTACTGCTATATTTATCGTCCCAGCAATTAAAGTGCTAGAAATCAAGTTTATTAAAATTATAAAAATAAAAAAAAATCTAAGCAAAACTTAACAACTAGAAGAGGTAGTTTAATTCAAAGCGGTATTCGCTGTAAGATAAGTCAGCTTTAATCGCACCATTTATATCATAAGTATTATCATCATAATCAACATAACCAAATCTAAATTTTGCTTCTAAGTTTTTACCTATATTTTGCCTTATGTCGACATGTAGAACATTACTATCAGCAAAAACACCAGGCTTATCATCATCCATATCTTGGATGACATAACGCATCATCACACTAAAACCTTCCATCATATTTGCTTTACCAAAGTCATAACCAACTCTAGCCATATAAGCTTTTGTGTTTGCTTGCCAGTTGTACTGAGCCATCGCACGAGTAAATCCACCAGTAGGAAATCCACGCCATGGAGCTACTATATCTGCTTTATCAGCAACACTTGAGTAACCAAGACGACCTAAAAATGCTTTATTCTTAAAATCTACTCTAAGTGCTATTAAGTTTGTATCTAAGCTAGTTGGATCATCATAATCGTCATGTTTAGTGAGTACGTTGGCAACATTATAATTTGCATGAAGGTTATCAAATTGTTGCATATATCTAAAGCCAGGTACTATTTTCCAGTCATCCCCAACTCCTATTGTATAGTGAGACTCTAAAACAAGATTGCTTAACACATCTGGAACTACAGCGTAGCTTAGGTTTAGTTTTAAGTTTTTTATAGATTTATTTGTAATACTTCCAATATATAGGCGATTGTCATTACCAATTCTATCAACTGTAAGATTTCTATTTACTGAAGCATCATCATTCTCTGACCATATGTTTGGTGCACTCCCACCAGCGAAAGCTATAACATCATGTGAAGTTGTATGATCACGAAGTTTTTGATTGTGAAGATAAGCAATTTTAATAGTTGTTTTATCTATATCTTTTATAGTAGCTGTAGCACCATCAAAAGTATTTGGTATCATTTTTGTGTCATTAGATTTTGTAAAAACTGATTCAAATAGTTGTCTTCCAAGATAGATAGAAGTTTTACTTACATCGTATTGTAGATATGCTTGACCTAAAACTGTCATACCCCAATCATCACTTAGAGCATTGTTACGACTAAAAGTATCTTTTCCTGACTTTACAGAGCCTACATCCGTATAATCCTCTCTCCAAAAAGATGGATTTTGTGAAGTATATACACCTAAGGTTGTACTTATTCCAGATAAAGGTGCAGTTTTGTATATTAAACTACCACCAATACCCATTGCTTTATTGTCCATCAGTGCACCAGCTGGATAGTTGTCTTTTCTCCAATTCAGCATAAACATATTTGTTCTTACGCGACCATAAAACATACCTTCCGTAAATACCTCTTTAATAGTGTCAACAGAGGGCGGTAGTTTTGTATATTTTACTTGCATATTACCTTTTAAAGTAACTTTATCTAATTTTAGCGTAGCTTGTGCAGATGAAGTTAAAAGTAAAGTTATCCCAAGTCCTAATAATATTTTTATATTTTTCAATTTGTTTCTTTTTAATATGAGGTTTTATATTTATCAAGTTTAGATTAAAGCTACTGATAAATTTTAGCGACATTTTACTAAAATATACTTAAAAGAATAACTTGAGGTTATCTTAAATTATCATAAAAGATTAAGTCATATATGTTAAAAACAATTATCGAGGAACATTGTAACGGAAAACTGTTATGAATGATAGCAATGGTACTGTTTTTACAGTAGAATTACATAGTTTAAAATAAAGTGTATAAATGTTAAGTGATAAAAATTTTATAAATATAGCAAAAGAGTTAGCTACGGCTTCAAAATGTGTGTCTAAACAGGTTGGTGCAGTTATTGTTAAGGGTGGACGTATACTTAGTACGGGCTACAATGGTACGCCTGCTGGTTTTACAAACTGTCGTGATCATTGGAATAGCAAGTATACTGCTGAGCACCATGAGTGGAGTAAAACTTATGAGATTCATGCTGAGATGAATGCTATCATCTGGG
>CAZZAZ010000070.1:0-9499 GCA_964652355.1 uncultured Sulfurimonas sp.
GTAAGATTGCTACAGTAGATGTAGAGGATTTGATCATTGTTGATACAGCAGATGCACTAATGATCTCTAAAAAAGGTTCATCTCAAAAAGTTAAAAAAATTGTAAAAGAGATTAGAAAAAATACACAACTTCATAATATTCATCTAACAGTACATAGACCATGGGGAAACTATACTATTTTACAAGATGAAGAAAAATATAAAATTAAAAAGATTATAGTCAAACCTGGTAAAAGATTATCCCTTCAAAAACATCAACATAGAAGCGAACATTGGACTATTGTTAGTGGAACAGCTATAGTTACTTTAGGTAAAGAAGAGATTCCAGTTCGTGCAAATGAATCTATATATATCCCTATGGGTGAAGTTCATAGACTTGAAAATGCCGGTAAGCTTGATTTGGTATTGATTGAGGCACAGATTGGTGATTATCTCGGTGAAGATGATATTATCAGACTTGAAGATGATTATAAGAGAGTTTAATTGAAACATAATTTATTACTTGCATTTAGCTTTGCCCTAAGAGATTTTAAAGAGCGATATGTCGGTACTGGTCTTGGTCAACTTTGGTATGTTCTTTCACCAGTTATCACTATTTTTATATACACTGTTATATTTTCTGATTTTATGAAAATGAAGATGAATATTATAGATAACTCTTATGCCTATAGTATCTATTTAGTACCTGGTCTTTTAGCTTGGACATCATTTAGCACTATTCTTATGCGCTTAAACACATCTTTTTTTGAAAAATCAAACTTGATCAAAAAGATAAATGTACCAATGTTTACATTTCAAATAGCTATTGTTATGACAGAATTTCTTCTGTTTATATTGTCTTTTTTACTTGGTATTGGTTTTTTACTTATAGTAGGACAAGATGTAACATGGACTTTTCTTTTGCTTCTTCCTATTATGGCATTACAGACACTATTTGCTTTTTCTATAGGTGTTATCCTTTCTTTATTTACTCCATTTTTTAAGGATCTCAAAGAGGCAATTCCTATAGTTGTTCAGTTATGGTTTTGGATGACACCCATCATATATATGAGAGAGATGTTAGAGAAAAAATATCCAGCACTTTTAGTGTATAACCCTTTTTATTATTTTGCTCGTATTTATCAAGATATTTTTCTTTACTCTAAAGTACCATCATTACATACTTTGCTTGTAATTACAGTGATGACTTTTATAACACTTTTTGTAGCTGGATATTTGTATAAAAAAATGATAGGTACTATCAAGGATATTATATAAGTATATGTATGGTATAATACATATACAGAATACTCATAAGGAGTCTAAAATGACAATAAGAAAAAACTTTTTATTAGAAGAAGAGATTGCTCAAAATCTTGAAAAAATTGCAAAAGATGCTGGAGTTACGCAAACACAGGTTGTAAAAAATTTGATTCAAGATAAGTATGAAGAGATCTCTGTTAAAGAAAAGCTTGAAGCATTTGAGCAAATTATGCAAAGTGTGAACCATAGCGGAGCAAACAAATTTTTAGAACAGTTTGAAAAAGATGATACAAAAATCTTACAAAAAGTTAAAGCTATGATGGAATGAAGTATATATTTATAGATACAAATATTATATTAGATATATTTAATCCTTCAAGATTAACGCATGAGATAAGTAAAAAACTATATGCTTATGCCATAAGAAACTCATTTAAGATATATACTAGTTGCGATATTATGACTACACTTTATTATATAGACTCAAAAAGAGACAAGCACCAAGCTCTTCTAAATATACAAAACATAAACAAAACACTAAAAGTCATATCATTTTCAAACAAAGAAGTAGAACAAACTTGTAGTTTAATGCTCGAAGATAAAGAGTATATAGACCTAGAAGATACTATCCAATACATCTTAGCAAAAAAGCTAGAATGTGATATGATAATCTCAAATGATAAAAATTTCATAAGTAAAGATATAAAACTGTTAAGTTCTCAAGAGTTTTGTAAAGAGTATAAAATATAATGCGCAAAATCCTAGAAGTAAAAAATGTAACAAAAATATATAAAATATATAAAAATAATTTTGATAGACTAAAAGAAGTTTTCTTTAAAAAAACGTATCATAAAGAGTTTAGTTCTAACAAAGATATCTCTTTTGACCTCTTTGAGGGTGAAACACTGGGGATTATTGGTGTAAATGGTGCAGGAAAATCAACAATTCTTAAAATCATAGCTGGTGTTATAAACCCATCATCTGGTGAAATACTCAGACATGGAAGAGTAACAGCATTGTTGGAGTTAGGTACTGGCTTTAACGATGAGTTTATTGGAAGAGATAACATCTACCTAAATGGTGAACTAGTTGGTATGAGTAAATCAGAGATAGATGAAGTTTTTGAAGATATTATAGACTTTAGTGAACTAGGTGATTATATAGATGAGCCCATAAAAACTTACTCATCTGGTATGAAAATGAGACTAGCGTTTTCTATCGCAATCTTCTCTGATCCACAAATCCTAATAGTAGATGAAGCTCTTTCCGTTGGAGATGCACACTTTTCTGCAAAATGTACAAAAGCATTAAAGGCAAGAAAAGAAAAAAATATGTCTATTATCTATGTATCTCATGATTTAAATTCTTTGAAACTTTTATGTGATAGGGCGATACTTTTAAACAAAGGTCAAGTGGTCCTAACAGACAACCCAGAAAAAGTTATAAACCACTACAATTTTTTAATTGCAAAGTTAAATGATGATGAAGATAACCTGCATATAGATATGGACAAAGAGAACTCATTTGGTTCATTTGAAGTTAAAATCAATCAAGTAGATATCAAAAAAGATGGACAAGTTTTAAAAGATATACAAACAGGTGACAAAGTAGATATTGATATAGAGTTTGAATCATCAATTGATCTAGAAAATGTAACTATTGGTATATATATTAGAGATAAATTTGCTCAAGATATCTATGGTACAAACAGTTTTTATAAAAATGAAACTATTAAACTAAAAGCAGGTTCTACTTATATATGTACATACTCTATGCCTTTAAATATAGGTACAGGAAAGTATACATTAGGTGTAGCTATACATACCGACAATTCTCATACTGCACAGTGTTATCATTGGATTGATAACGCAGTAGATTTTACAGTATCTACTGCAAAAGAAGACTTTTTTATAGGTCTTTGTCGATTAGAACCAAGTATAAACATAAAAACTATTTAATGGTTCTGTATATCGATATAACTGAGTTTGTTGACTCAAGATATACAACTGGTATTCAAAGAGTTATCACAGAGTTTTTACTTAGAGCTATGCTTGATTCATATGTACTAAAAGTGATCTGTTTTGACAAGCTTAGTAACAATTACATACTTATAAACAACAAAGAACTCAAAAATTTTTTAGCAGATATAAAGAACTATACTATTGTTAAAAAAGAGTATATAAATATATATAAAAAATCAAAAAAAGAAAAGATATTTTTTGATTTAGATTCAGTTTGGAATACAGGTCAAAAAAGAAAAGAACTCTACTCTAAGCTAAAAAAATATAACTTTAAAATTTTTAATTTTTTATATGATTTAACTCCAGTATTATTACCAGATATGGCAAAACAAGATACTAAAAGTAACTTTCCATCATTTTTACAAGCAGTCTGTGAGTTTAGTGATTTTGTATTTTTTGATTCTAAATCATCCCAAGAAGATTTTTTAAAATATCAAACAAACAACATAAATGCTACTAGAAAACTAGATACAAAAGTGGTTCATTTAGGTTCAGATTTTACATATAAAAAAAGTAAATATAAGTCCAAAAACTTAGATATTTTAGATAAAAAGTATATTTTATTTGTAGGTACATTAGAGCCTAGAAAAAAGCATAAGCTAGTATTAGATTCTTTTGAGGAGCTACATAAAAAGTACAAAGATTTGCATTTAGTATTTATAGGAAGAGTAGGTTGGAAAACCCAAAAACTAGTCTCTTACATGGAAGAACATCCTTTAAAAGGTAAGTACTTTCACCATCTTAGAAATATAGATGATAGCTTACTAGAACGATTTTATAAAAATGCTTTTATTGTGACATATATTTCAGAGTATGAAGGTTATGGACTACCAGTAGCAGAATCCTTGCAGTATTCAAATATAACTATCACTTCAAAAAATAGCTCGCTTAGTGAAGTTGGAGAAAATTTTGCAGATTATATTATGCATAATGATAAGAAAAAGTTAGTAGATTTAATATCCTTATATTTAGAAAATGAAGATACATATAAAAGTAAAAAATCATTTATTAAACAATCTTATATACCTCAAAATTGGGACATGTTTTATACAAGTGTTATAAACAAAATTAAGCATAAAATGATATAATATCCTTAATAAATATTTAAGGATGTTATATGAAAAATCTTCTACTTGCTTTACTTTTAGTTTTTTCGGCAAAAGCTTTAGTATTTGCTGAAGACTCTTATGAACCAAACGACTCTTTATCAGCAGCAAAATCTCTTACTAAAGGTACTTACTCTTTAGGTGGATATGATTCAGATTGGTTCAAACTTGAGCTACAAACGGGTGAACTAGACTTAGTGATGACTCCTCAAGGTGGTATTGATTTAAATATGGTTCTTTATAACTCATCAGGGGCGGTAGTAGCTGCAAACTGGACGAGTTCAACAGAAACTATTGCTTATGATGTAGTAACTTCTGGAACATACTACATAAGTGTAGAACCAACATCTGTAGAGACAACAAACTATACACTTAGTGTTGATTATAACAGTATGATTGTTTGGACAAAAGAGCTAGAGTTTGGACCTATTAGAGATGTTTCTACTATATTATTTGACATTGACAAAGATGGAAAAGATGAGATTTTTGTAGCAACAAGTAAAGGTTTAGACTCTGAACTAAACGAAATTTTACCAGCAGGTTTAATCTGTTTAGAGGATGATGGTACAGTAAAATGGAGTACTACTTTTCCAGCTATGAGTACTCCAGATACTCAAACAGGAAAAACCTATAACACTACATCAGTAAGTTCAGCTCCATTTTTTAGTGACTTAGATGGTGATGGTGATGTTGATATCCTTGTTGGTGTTGGTGCAGATACTTTTGGTGAAGCTGGTGCAGATGTTGTTGGTCAACCAGGTGACAAAGGTGGACTTTATGCACTAAACAGTGATGGAAGTATAAAATGGTTCCATGAAAGTTTAGATACTATTGGTGGTTCACAAAATCTAGGTGATGGTCGCCCAGATGGCGTATATGGTTCAGCAGTAGTATATGACTTAGATAAAGATGGCATAAAAGAGGTTATCTACAACGGTTGGGATCAGTACACTTGGATCTTAAACGCTAGTGATGGTGCAGAAAAAGTAAAAGTACACTTACTAGATACTATCTGGTCAACTCCAAAAATTGTTGATGTAAATGAAGATGGAAATGTAGAGATTTTAGTAACAGCAGATATTACAGAAAATGCTGATGCTCAAACTACAACAGGTGGAATCTTTCATATTATTTCACCAGATGGCTCTCAAAATATTGCTGGATTTAACTCTCCAGTTGGTGATCCTAAGTACACTACACTAAACGGTAAAGCAGAAGAACAAGCACTTTGGTCTAGCCCAATATCTGCAGATATTGATGGAGATGGTCACGTAGAGATGATGTACGGTACTGGTAACTATTTTCATGATGACAGAGGAAAGTACATAAAAGTATGGAACTATGATGGTAGTCTGAAATTTCAACTAGATACGGTGGGAAGAACTTTCTCTACACCTATGGTTGCCGACATTGACAACGATGGTTCTTTAGAAATTTTAGCAACAACTCTTGAGGGTTATATATACTGCTGGGATAATAAAGGTGCATTAAGATTTGCAACACAAACTATCTCATACAAAGCAACTTCAGCTGACCCAATCTTCTCTTCACCAATTGCACTAGATACTAACAATGATGGAAAACTAGAAATTCTTTATGCTCAAGGTGCTCAAGTTATTATAGTAAATTATCTAGGACAACAAATCAGTAGCGTAAATGATAGAGAGATGATTTTTGAGCAGTTTAAAGGCTCAATAGCTGTAAAAGATATTGATAACGATGGAATTTTAGATGTTTTAAGTGGTGGTAACACTACTGATAAAACAAAAGCCGTAGTATACAGATGGACTTTTAGAGATCCTGTAACAGTATCAGAAAATTATAATGTAGGAAGATATCAACTTATTCAGTCAAATACAAATGTAGAAGAGTTTGTAAAAAGATTTTATTCTAAAGTCTTAGGTAGGACAGCAGATGCGGGTGGTCTTATATATTGGACTGATGAACTTACAACAGCTATAGGTGCTGGGTCAGATGTAGCAAGAGGCTTTATCTTTTCAGAAGAGTTTACTAACCAAAATGCAACTAATGCTGAGTTCGTAACTACACTTTATGAAGCATTTTTCAACAGAGCACCAGATACTGGTGGTTATGATACGTGGATTTCAAATATGGAAAACGGTTCTACTCAAGCGGAAGTTCTAGATGGTTTCTTGTATTCACAAGAATTCAACAACTTATGTAAATCATACGGAATATTACCAGTTAAATAAGGAAAATAAATAGTGAAAAAATATTTTGTTGATTGTTCTTACCTTTCAGAACACATAGAGTTAAACACAGGTATTCAAAGAGTCGTTAGAAGAGTTATCGAGAACCTAGAACTTTTATCTAAAGATAATAACTTTGAAGTTATACCAGTAAACATAAGTAACAATCAGTTCAAAAAAATCGATATTCAAAATTTATACCAAAAAGATAAAGACCAAAATGTCAGTTTTAAAGTTTCACTAAAAGAGTATTTAAAAAACCTATATAAAGCTGTTAGAACTTTAATTGTTGCCTTATTCCCATTTCAAAGTGTTAAAAATTTCATACTTGCACCTAGGGATGTATTTGGTTTAAACTATTTAGTTGACTCACTTTTAATCAAACCAGCAAAATTTTTAACAAACAAAAAACAGATAAATGAAAATGTAGTATTTGAAGAAGATCTTATCATACAAAAGGGTGATGTTTTACTATTAGCAGATTCTACTTGGTATCTAAATATATGGCCAACTGTTAAAAAAGTAAGAGAAAAAGATGCAAAAGTTGTAGCTGTTATATACGATCTTATCCCTATAACTCATTCACAGTTTTGTGATGATTTTTTAGCAGAAGTTTTTAAAAAATGGTTTTATGACTCTTTAGATTATGTTGACGGATTTGTCACTATATCTGATACTGTAAAAAAAGATCTTATATCATTTTTAAATAAGGATTTTGGAGATAAAGTACAGTCTAAAAAATTTGAGCATTTTTTACTAGGTAGCGATTTCTCTTACAACAAAGTTGAAAAAGCGAGCATAAGAGAAGAGTTAAAAGAGATGTATAAACTAGGCTCAGTATATCTAATCGTATCTACGATAGAACCTAGAAAAAATCATCTTTACCTATTAGAAGTGTTTGAGAAGTTATGGGCTAAAGGGATAGATATCAACTTATGTATAGTTGGTAGAATTGGCTGGAAAGTTGAAGAGATCATGAACAAAATCAACACTAGCAAATACCTAAACAAAAAACTATTTCATTACTCAAATTTAAATGATGATGAGTTACTTTACTGCTATGAAAACTCCAAAATGCTTCTTTTCCCATCTATTGTTGAGGGGTTTGGATTACCTATTGTTGAGAGCTTAACAAACAAGCTTCCAGTTTTAGCTAGTGATACACCAATACATAGAGAGGTTGGGCAAGAGATAGTTGGCTATTTTGATCTGAACAATAGCGATGATTTAGTAAACAAACTTATAGACATAGAAGAAAACTCTATACCAAAACAGTTTATTCCAGATGAAGATTACAAATGGTTAGATTGGCATGAAAGTACAAAGATGCTTTTAGACAAGATTATAAAAGTAAGTTAGGTTTATGAAAAATTTTATAAGTAAAATACCCATACTCGGCTGGTTTTTAAGATTGATAAACAATATCTTGAGATTAAACAACTTAAAACATACAGTTATCATGCAACAAAAACAGTTACAAGATCAGAAAGAACAGTTACAAAAACAACAACAACAGCTAAATGCACTTATGAACTCTATAGATTCTAAAGTAGCAGAACAAATCTCATATCAGTCTGTCTCTTTTCAGCAAAGGATTGACCAGTTTATTCACGATACAAAGATTGACTTAAAAAATGAAAAACTTTAAAGCTATTCATCAGTTTACACCTAGTGTTGATTTTGGTGATAGTGTCTCAAATGGCTTATTGTTTGTACAAAAACTACTTCGTGACTTAGGATTTGTTTCAAACATTTACAACTGTGACAAAGTGGTAAGTACATCTTTTAAAAAAGAGATTTTTCATATAAGTCAGTATGAACAATCAAGTGAAAACATTTTGTTTTATCATCACTCTATTGGTCATGTATGCCATGAGCGTATTATGAGTTTTAAAGATAAAAAAGTTTTAGTTTATCACAACATAACACCATCACATTTTTTCAAAGATGAAAAACATCTTCAAGTTGCTTGTGATGAGGGTAGGGAGCAGTTAAAAAACTCTGCAGGTAAGTTTATAGCCTCTATAGGAGATTCTGATTATAACTCTAAAGAGTTAAGATCTTTTAACTATAAAAACCCTATAACACTACCACTTCTTGTAGATTTAGATATAAAAAGTACAGTAGTTCCAAACAAAACTATAGTTAAACTGTATAGCGATTCTTATAACATTTTATTTGTTGGGCGTGTTGTCCAGAACAAATGCCAACATCAACTTATAGACACACTTCAAGAGCTAAAACTTTTAGGAAAAACAGATATTAAACTCTTTATTGTAGGTGGAGTGTCTCAGCCAAATTATTTTGAATTTTTAAAAGAGTATGCTTCAAATCTAGGACTTAACTCAAAGGTTATAATAACAAACAAAGTATCAGATGAGGACTTAGCTGCTTACTATGAAAGTGCTGACCTTTACCTTTCTTTGAGTGAGCATGAGGGTTTTGGTATACCACTCATAGAAGCTATGAAGTATGATATACCTGTTTTGACTTACAATGCAGGTGGTATAGCATCAACTGTAACAACTAAGTCTTTGTTAGAGAAAAAATCACCAAGATTTGTGGCACAAAAGATAGTCGAACTTCAAGAAGATCAGGATTTTAAAGTTGAACTGTTAAAAGCACAAAAGAAACATCTAGAGACTTTCTCTTATGAAAATATAAAAAAAAGATTAAACAACTTTATTCACGATATTGAAAAATTAACATAAAAATTGGAAACAGATATGATAAATATAAATAGTAAAAAAATAAAAGAAAATGAACTTTTAAATGAGCTAGAAAAAAACATAGATAAGTATAAAAAACATCCAAAATTTGATGAAACTGAAGTAGAAGATATGCAAGAAAGTATTTATACAGTAGATCATTTTTGTGCATACAACGATGAAGAGTTTATAAGAAATATATTTTTAAAAGTA
>CAZZAZ010000071.1:0-9486 GCA_964652355.1 uncultured Sulfurimonas sp.
ACATATCATTACTAGAATGATACAAAGAGAAAGGAACGCGGGATTATACAAAAATGTTACTTAATTTCTAATTATGTTTTTATATTGATATTTTTACGGAAAATATTAAAATATAAAGTATGACAATATGTCATATAAATGTGTCTGTTTTAATTCTTTTGATATAGTAACAATTAAGGAACATAAATATGGCAAAAAGAAAAAAGAAAAATTCTAAAAATAGCTCAAAAATTTTATCTTATATAGTATGGACTTTAGTTGCTTTAGCGCTTAGTATAGGGGCACTGATAGCTGGATACTATATAGGTTATGATGAAGCTAAAGAAGATATTTTAATACAAAAACATGTAAAAAATAAAAAATTATCAAAACTTAAAACTAATAAAGCAAAAGATAAAATAAGTGTAAATAAAAGATTAAAAGATGTACTGAAAAAAGATACGAAAAAAATAGATAAAAGAGTATCTCAACTTAAAAATATAGATAAAACTAAGTATATTAGTGCTTCTCATGAGTATGAAGGTCGGAGTTTGCCACAAGCTCCAAAAAGAGAGATTAAAAGAGTGATTACGAAGCCAAAATTAGCAATAATTATGGATGATGTTAGTGTAAAAAGCCAAGTTGCAGCTATCAAAGCTTTAAACATACCATTGACAATGTCTTTTTTGCCACCAAGTTCTTATAGACCAAATTCGCCAGTACTTGCTTCAAAAGAGAATTTCTACATGGTGCATCTACCGATGGAAGCTATGAGCTTTACAAAAGAGGAACCGTTCACTCTAAGAGTTAGTGATTCCCAAAGTAAAATATCTTCAAGAATTTCAAAAATAAAAAAATTATTTCCTCGTGTTAAGTATATAAATAATCATACTGGCAGTAAATTTACTTCAAATGAACAGTCGGTAAATAGGCTGATTTATGCACTTAACAAACAAGGTATATCTTTTATTGATTCTAGAACAACTGCTCAAACAAAAGTGCCAAAGGTTATGAAAAACTATGGTTATAAATATGTTGCAAGGGATGTATTCTTAGACCATCATATGGAAAAAGAGTATGTTAAAAAGCAGATCATAGAGGCTATAAACTCAGCAAAAAAACATGGAACAGCTATTGCCATTGGACATCCTCATGCAAATACAATTTTGGCTTTAAAAGAGTCAAAAGATCTTTTTAAAGATGTTGAATTAGTCTTAGTAAATGGGCTTTACTAGTGCAGTTAATAGAAGAAAATATAAGTGAATTGTCTTCTATGCAAACATACCCATCACAGCTTTTTTATGATGGAAATTTAGAGTTATTAAAAAGAAAAAAAATTTCTATTGTTGGAAGTAGACGACCCTCTAAGTACTCTCGTATGTTAATCTCTAAAATTGCTTCTACTTTAGCTAAGTATAATGTAGTTGTTGTTAGTGGTGGAGCTATGGGGATAGATGCTATCGCTCATAATGGAGCTGGTTGTAAAAATACAATTTCTGTATTGCCTTGTGGTATAGATATCCGTTATCCATCAGTAAATAAAAATTTATTGAATGATATTCAAAGGGATGGTTTACTCCTTTCACAGTTTGACATAGGTTCAAAATCTAGGCCATATACCTTTGTTCAAAGAAATGAAGTAGTTGTATCTCTTGGAGATATTTTGATAGTTGGTGAAGCAGAATTTGGAAGTGGGACTATGCGAAGTGTAGAGTTTGCTTTAAATATGGGTAAAAAGATTTTTGTATTACCTCAAAGAATTGGTGAAAGTGAAGCTACAAACAAACTTTTACAAGATAATAAGGCAGAAGTGATTTATGATATAGAAAAATTTGTTTTAGAGTTTGTTGGTAAAAGTGCTATGCAAATAGAAAATGTAAAAGATAAGTTTTTGATATTTTGCTCTTCAAATCCAAGTTATGAAGAGACTTTAAAAAAGTTTCCACAACGAGTCTTTGAAGCGGAGTTAAATGGTGAAATAACTATAGCAAATGGTATAGTTACAGCAAACTTTATATAATTAACATCGCATCACCATAAGAGTAAAAGCGATATTTGTTTTCTATTGCAATTTTATATAACTCTTGAGCTTTATCTACACCTATAAAAGATGATACTAACATTAAAAGTGTTGATTTTGGTAGGTGAAAATTTGTGAGTAAGTGGTTTACTCTTAGCGGTTTGTTGTTTGGGTGTAAAAATAGATTTGCTTCACCTTTATATTGTTCTTTATTTCTAGCCCAATATTCAACAGTCCTAGTTGATGTAGTCCCAATACTTAGTAAAGGTACAGTAGAATTTAAAATCTCTTTTGCTTCATTACTGATATCATAATACTCAGAGTGCATAGGATGCTCAGTTATTGTATCAACTTCAACAGGTTTAAATGTTCCACTTCCAACATGGAGGGTTACGAAGGCATGTTCGAAGTTCTTACATACACGCTTGTGCTGTTCATCGGTGAAATGAAGTGAAGCAGTTGGAGCAGCAACTGCACCCTCATTTAAAGCAAAAACACTTTGGTACTCGTTTTCATCCTCTTTGTTATCTGCTCTTTGTATATATGGTGGAAGAGGTACATGACCAATAATATCTATAATTGGTAATATATCTTCAAATCTTGCAAGTGAACTGTCTATATAAAACTCTACGATTCTACTTCCATCTTTATTTAACTCTTTTACTTTTGCGGATAAATTATTATCAAAAAAGATCTCTGTATTTAGTTTTACTTTTCCTCGAATATATACATTTATATTGTGAGCATCAAGTGCACGGTTTATAAGGAGTTCCATTTTACCGCCGCTTGCTTTTTTACCGAAAAGTCTTGCTTTTATAACCTTCGTATCGTTAAAAATTAATGCACACTCTTTTGGTATAAATTTTTCAAAATCATAAAAAAATGCGTGAGTTATTTCATTAGTTTTGGAGTTATATACTAAAAGTTTAGCATGGTCTCTTGGGCTGGCAGGATGGGTTGCTATAAGTTCACTCGGAAGAGTGAAGTCATAGCTTGAAGTTAGAAGTTCTTTATTCACTATCTTTGTTTATCGACTTTAATTCTTCAAGAAGATTTACATCTTCATCATCTTCGTCCTCTTCTTCTTCTTCAGGAGCAGGGTTTACCATTCTAACTATTAAAATAGAAAGTCCATAAAGGATTATTAGCGGACCAGCCATAAGTAGTTGAGTTAAAACATCTGGTGGTGTTAAAAGTGCTGCAACTATAAAGATAATGATAACTGCGTATTTGAAAAATGCAATCATCTGTTTGTCATTAATCATACCTAGTAATGCTAAAAAGTAAGCAAATACCGGAAGTTCAAATGCTACACCAAAACCAAACATAATTTTTGTAAAAAAACCAACATAATCTTCAATGTTTATAAGTGGAGTAAATTTAAAAGAACCAAAGGTAATTAAAAAGTCAAACCCAAACGGTGTAACAATATAGTATGCAAAAAGTACACCAAGACCAAACATAATTGTCCCACCTAAAATGAACGGGATAATCATCTTTTTCTCATTTGCATAAAGAGCAGGGGCTATAAACATCCAAATTTGTGCAAGTATTATAGGAAGTGCTCCTAAAATTGCTGCAAAGAATGAAACTTTTAGAGCTACGAAAAATGCACCACCAACTTGAGAAGTTGTAACCATACCATTCTGTGCATGTACTGATACTTTTCCAACTTCTGCAAGGGCGTGGTTAAGTGGAGCTACCATCCATTCTAAAATAGGTTCGTGGAAGTAAAACATTACAAAAAACATACTTATAAGGCTTAAAACTGAGATACCTAGTCTTTTTCTAAGTTCGGCTATATGTGGTTTTATATCATCAAACATCTGTGTTATCTTCTTCTATATTTGTTTCGATTTTCTTTTTATCACTTTTTTTCTTTGGTTTCTTGGCTAAAGTAATCTCTTGCGCTTGATTCGATTTTTCTATAGTTTCATCCTTGATGACCTTTTTTGGTTCATCAAAAAATCCATCATCTTCCCAGTCATTATCATCAAGACTTGTTAGTTCAGCTGCCATGGATTTTACATCTGTTGCACTTTTAATTTTCTCTGTTGTGCTTAATAGCTCTTTTTTATAAGCTAAAGCTTCCTCTTTTAAATCTTTTACTTGCATCTCTTCTTCTATTGAACTTTTAACATTCCCAATAGTGTTTTTTGCATTTTGAAAAAACTTTGCAACTTCAACCATAGCTGAAGGAAGTTTATCTGGTCCTAAAAATAAGATGGCGATAACGGCAATAATAAGTATCTCGGTGAAACCCATACCAAACATGTTAAAATCCTCAAAAGTTATAATATTTATAATTTAAAATGAGATTTTATCCAAAGAATAATTAAACTACGATATAAAAAGTGTAATCTCATCTGCTAAAAGGTAAAAAGTATTAAAAAAAATATCATTTCTGTAAGTTAATTTTTTTTCATTAACTAATATTTTTGCTTTCTCTAACTCTTGTTTTGTTAAAATATTTTTATTTACGCCTATATTTGAGCGAAAACCTAAAAATAATTTTTCTATTTTTATATCTTCTTCTCCAAGCTTTTCCGTTCTGATGTCTAATGGATTTTTAATGTAGCTTTCTAAAATTGTAGTAGGGTAAAATCTCTCATTTTGTAACTTTCCAACTGCACCAGAACCAAGCCCAATATAGTCTTTGTATCTCCAATAACCAAGATTATGTTCACTTTTATAAGTTCCAAAATTACTTATTTCATATTGTGGAAACTTTTGTGTAATCTGTTGGAAAAACCATTCGGTAAGCTCAAGTGTTTCTCTTGACATCTGTGGTTTATTCTCAAAAGGTGTCCCCTCTTCTATAGTTAAAGCATATGCACTTAGATGGTTTATCGGAAGTTTAAAAGCTTCATCTAAATCATTTTTAAGTAACTTTTTTGTATCACCTAATGTTGCATAAATCAGATCAAGTGAAAGATTTTTATAACCTAACTCTTTTGCAGTTTTTATAGCTTTTATTGCATCTTGTGGCCCATGAGCACGATTTAGTATTTTAAGTTTTTCTTTGTCAAAACTTTGAACTCCAAAGCTAATACGATTTACACCGAGTTTCTTCATCCCACTTAGCCATTTTTTTGTTGCAGAGTTTGGATTGGCTTCAGATGTTATTTCTATATCGTTTTTAAGGTATGGTTTTAGTGTTTGAAATATCTCTTTATAAAGCTTAGGCTCAACAGTAGATGGTGTACCACCACCGATAAAGATAGTTTCTATCTCTTTTTCTTTAACTTCAAATCTTTTAAGCTCAAAATCTAGTTGAGTAGATAAGGCTTGCATATACTCTTGTTTTAAATGAAATTTATCAACATAAGAGTTAAAGGCACAGTATGAACATTTTGAATCACAAAAAGGAATATGTATGTAAAGTAGCATATGAAAGTATATCTTATTTATAAGTTACACTATTAAAAGTATTTAAAGTTTTATATGATAAAGTGTAGATAGAAATATAATTTTTTATAATAACCTGGAGTTTTATTTGGTTGATGTGCAGAGAATAGAAGAATACTCTTCTAAACTAAAAGATTTATATATTGAGGGTTCAGAAGAGGAAAAAGTTGAAATGTTTATCTCTTTGGAAAAACTTTTTTCATGTGAAAATTCATATGTAAAAAATAGAGATAAAATTACAAAACTTCCAAATAGAGAATCTTTAATGAATGATATAGCTCTAGTTAAAAGTGATGCTATGCTTATAATCTTACATATCAATCAAATAAGTGCTATTAAAGAGCTTTATGGTTTTGAAATTGTAAAAAAAATTATAACAAATAAGGCAAAGAAATTAAAAGCATTAGTAAGGGATGAAAAAACAAAAGTTTTTAATATTAATTTACAAAAGTTTGCGATTTTAGTAAGTGATAAAAAACTTTTTTCTAAATATTTATCAATTATAAAATACTCTGTTTTAAATAATATAGATTTTGATGTATATAACTGTGATAATGGTGAATCTATTATGTCTGATTTTACAGCTGGAATATCTTATGGAACTGAACATTTACATCATAGAGCTAATGTGGCATTACAAGAAGCTGTTATAGCTAAGGACACTTGTCGAGTATATGATGAAAACCCACAATCTATAGAACTTAAAAGGACTACGTTAAATAGACTGAAAATTTATAAATGTGCTTTACATGATGGAGATATTATTCCTTATTTTCAACCTATTGTAGATGCTAAAACTTCTAAGCTTATGAAGTATGAGGCTCTTGCTCGGCTTAAAACACCAGATGGAGAAATACTTTCACCATTTCATTTCTTAAATTCTGCAATTGAAGATAAAACTTTTGAATTCTTTACCAGACAAATGATGCAAAAAGTTTTTCATGTTTTTGAAAGTTCAAAAATGCCAATATCGTTAAATCTTACTTATGAAAATATTATTTCACCAACTATGGTTGAATATATAAAAAATAGACTAGATAAATATGGTGGGGATGGTATTACATTTGAAATTGTAGAGACGGAAGAGATACGAAACTATCAAATTTTAGAAGAGTTTATTTTAATGGTTAAAACTTATGGTTGTAAAGTCTCTATAGATGATTTTGGTTCAGGATATTCTAATTTTACTAATATTATAAAATTAAATATTGATTACATTAAAATTGATGGGACATTAATTACAAATATATTAAAAGATGAAAAAGTTTTTAATATGGTTCATGGTTTAATAGAGTTTTCTAAAAGTATAAATGTTAAAACAATAGCTGAATTTGTAACATCTAAAGAGTTGGCTGATTTACTAAATGAGTTAAATGTAGATTATCTACAAGGGTATTACTTTGGTGAGCCTAAGAGCGCACAAAGCTACGGTCTAGTATAATAGTTCCTTATCTGTGAAAAAGGTTAGTGCTGTGAAAGATATTATAAATATTGATGTTTACTTAGAAAAATTAAAAAACCTTTACGCACATTGTAGCGAACCTAAAAAAGATGCAATGATATTAACTTTTGATGAGTTATTACAAGAGTGCAAAGATAGTAAAAGTAATAAGCTGTTTTTTCAAACAAACTATATTGATGAGTTAATAAATTTTCCAAATAGAGAGTCTTTGATTAGAGATATTTCTACTCTTAATTCTGAAGCTATGCTTATCATATTGCATATAAATCATATTAACACACTTCAAGAATTAAATGGTTATGAATATATTATAGAAATAATAAAAGATAAATGGGCGCAAGTTTTTGATGTACTTTATGAAGGTGAAGCATATTTATATAGTTTAAATCTTCAAGAATTTGCAATTTTAATACCAAATAAACTAAATTTTGAAAAATATCTTTCAATTTTAAAATATTCTATATTTAATAATATGGATAAAGATATGTATAAAAATGTTGACGGATCGACAACTGTTTTAGATTTTACAGCAGGTATCGCTTATGCGGATGAACATCTATTTCATCGAGCAGATGTAGTACTTCAAGAGGCTATCCTTACAAACAGGTCTTATAAAATATATGAAAATAATCAAAAATCTCAAGATATTAAAAAATCTACACTTGATAGACTAACTATATATAAACAAGCTTTATATGATGGAAATATTATTCCATACTTTCAACCAATTATAGATACCAAAGATGGGTCTGTTATGAAATATGAAGCTCTAGCTCGTCTACAAACACCAGATGGTGAAATTATTACGCCGTATTATTTTTTAAATTCAGCTGTAGAAGATAAAACTTTTGAGTACTTTACACGACAAATGATGCAAAAAGTTTTTAATGTATATGCACAAGCAAATGTTGAGATATCACTTAATGTTACTTATGAAAACATTATTTCACCAACAATGGTCAAATATATAAAAAATAGATTAGATAAATATGGTGGAGAGAAGATTACTTTTGAAATAGTAGAAACAGAAGAGATTAAAAATTATAAAATTTTAGAGAGCTTTGTACTTATGATAAAAGATTATGGTTGTAAGGTTTCAATAGATGATTTTGGTTCAGGTTATTCAAACTTTACAAATATAATCCAGTTAAATGTTGATTTTATAAAGATTGATGGAACTTTGATAGAAAAGTTAAATACAGATGAAAAAGCTCTCTTAATGGTTGGTGGAATTATAGAGTATGCTAAACAAACAGGAATCAAAACAATAGCTGAATTTGTTAGTTCAAAGGAGATAGCTGACACTATTAAAGAATTAGGTGTAGATTATATGCAGGGTTATCATTATGGTGAACCAAAAAGTGCACAGAGCTACAATTTAATCTAAATTATCTTTTTTTAATTGCTTTTTTAGTATAATCGCGCAATTTATAAACTAAAGTTGATTAATGAATAAAAAAAATCTGTATCGCCCTAATGTTGCTATGATTATTGTGTCCAATAATTATCCGCAAAAAAAAGAGGTATTTTTAGCACAAAGAAATGATTTATCTGATGTTTGGCAATTTCCTCAAGGTGGAATTGATAAGGGTGAAGATGTCCAAGAAGCACTTTTTCGTGAGCTTGAAGAGGAGATTGGGACGGCATCAGTTAGCATAATAGCTGAGTATCCTGATTGGATTTCATATGATTTTCCTTCAAAAATTGCAGATAATATGAAACCATTTATTGGGCAAAAACAAAGATATTTTCTAGTTAAGTTAGATAAAGATGCAAAGATAAATATAGAGACACAACATCCTGAATTTAACGACTATAAGTTTGTTCAGGTAGATGAAGTTTTAAATCAAAGTGCAAGTTTTAAACAAGATGTTTATGAAACAGTAATCAATTATTTCAAAAAAGAGGATTTTTTATAAAATGCTAGTAGTACAAAAATTTGGTGGGACAAGTGTTGGTAATTTAGATCGTATCCAAAATGTGGCTAATCGAGTAAGTGAAAGTAAAAAAGATGGCAATGATGTTGTTGTCGTTGTTTCTGCAATGAGTGGTGAAACAAATAAACTTGTTGGATATGCTGAGCATTTCTCAAAGAACCCAAGTCGCGCAGAGATGGATATGTTATTATCATCTGGTGAAAGAGTTACAGCATCATTACTCTCAATTGCTTTAAATGAGATGGGATTTCCTTCTGTTGCAATGACTGGTAGAAAAGCAGGGATTATAACAGATGATTCTCATACAAAAGCTCGTATAGAAGAGATTAATCCTCAAGCTATGCATAAAGAGATAAATGCTGGAAAAATAGTAATAGTAGCAGGTTTTCAAGGTGTAAATTATGCCGGGGATATTACAACTCTTGGTCGTGGTGGAAGTGATTTATCTGCTGTAGCTATTGCTGGATCTTTAAAAGCAGATTTATGTGAGATATATACAGATGTTAGTGGAATTTATACTACAGATCCACGCATAGAACCAAAGGCAAAAAAACTTGACAATATCTCTTATGATGAGATGTTAGAGTTAGCATCTTTAGGTGCAAAAGTATTACAGAATCGCTCGGTAGAGATGGCAAAAAAATTAAATGTAAATTTAGTAACAAGAACAAGCTTTTCAA
>CAZZAZ010000072.1:0-9476 GCA_964652355.1 uncultured Sulfurimonas sp.
ATGGTGTTATCAAGATGAATATTGATACAGATACTCAATGGGCTACTTGGATAGGGGTTAAAGAATATTATGAAAAAAACAAAGACTACCTTCAAGGTCAAATTGGTAATCCAGATGGTGAAGATAAGCCAAATAAAAAATATTATGATCCAAGAAAATGGCTTAGAAATGGACAACTTACTCTAATAGAGCGTGTAGAGATAGCTTATAAAAATTTAAATGCTATTGATAAGAACTAATTTAATTCCTTTTTAAATATTTATCAAGTTCTAATTCTAGTTGTTTATTGTCAATAGGCTTAGCTACAAAACCGTCCATACCCTCAGCTAAAAATCTCTGGACATCATTTTGTAATACTGCAGCCGTTAGTGCTACTATAGGTGTCTTTTTTAAAGAGTTCTCTTTTTCATATTCTTTGATTTTTTTCATAGCCCCAAGACCATTTAGCTCGGGCATATTCTCATCCATTAATACTAAATCAAACGTATCTTCTTTGAAAATTTTAACAGCATCAAGACCATTATTTGCTATTTTGTATTCGATTTCATACTCAGAAAGTAGTAGTCCTATTAACATTTGATTTGTTTTATTATCTTCTGCTACTAAAACTTTACCTGTATATGTAACATCTTCATCTTCTTTTTTAATAGATATACTTTCATCAATACTTTGAAGGTTTTCAATTGTGATTTCATCGATAGCTTGTATTATCGATACTGGAGTAAATGGTGCATATAATGATGTTATATTTGAAATATTTGCAAGTTTGACCTGTGTTGATCTAAGCATTGCAATAGCGGGAGCATCTGCCTCAATTATATCCTCATTATACTCATCATCAGGAATAAAAAATAAAATATCATATCCGTGACTTTGATACTCTTTTAATTCTATTATATGAGTTATATTTAAATCTTGTAAGTATTTTTTTATGAGTCTAGTAAATATTTCATCATCTTTTGATTTATGTAGTATCGCGAATTTATATTTAGTTACTTTATTTATATCAACTAATTGTTTCGCAGAGTGATTTACAATTTTTATAGGTACTGTTAATGTAAAAGTTGAGCCTTGATTTTCTTTAGATGTAACTTCAAGTGTTCCATCCATTAAGTTTGCTAATTTTGAAGATATAGATAAACCTAGCCCTGTACCTCCATACTTTCTTGTAGTACTACTATCAGCTTGTTCAAATGCTGAAAATATTTTATCAATATTTTTTTCAGCTATTCCAATTCCACTATCTTGTACAGAAATTATAAGGTTATTATTTTTTATAAGAACTTGTACCTTTATCATTCCGTCTATTGGTGTGAATTTTATTGCATTACTTAAAAGATTAGAAAGTATTTGTTTAATTCTAGTGTCGTCTACGCTAATATATTTAGGTAGATTAGGATCTATATAAACAGCATATATTAGATGTTTTTCATAAGACTTAGAAGCAAATAGTAAGGTGGTGTTACTAAATTCTACCATAGGATCAATATCTCTAGGAGATATTGTAAATTTACCACTTTGTATTTTAGAAAAATCTAATATATCATTAATTATAGCTAACAAAGAGTTCCCACTATTATCTATAATATTTAAATACTTAATATTTTTTTCATCTTTTAATCTTTTTTGTAAAATTGTTACAAAGCCTAAAATAGCATTAAGTGGTGTCCTAATTTCATGTGACATAATAGCTAAAAAATCATCTTTTGCTTTTTGAGCTTCTAGCACTTCATCCCTTGAAGCTGTTATATCTACAACTTGTTGTTCAAGTTCTACATTCTGGTAGTATACTTCATCTTCAAGTATTGCTTTTTGTATCTCTAGCTCTTGAGTTTGTTCTTTTATTTTATTTGTTATTAAGTGGATTAATTCATTAAAAACAATTTTAAGTTCTGCTAAACTTGGGTTAGCTGGTTCGAAATATATGTGTTTAGTAAAATTTCCATCTTTCATAAGTTGTGCGACCTGTGTTGTTTCTTTTATAAAATCTTTATCATTTTGTAAATTTAATTTTAGGTATTTAATCTGTTTATTTATTTTCTGAGCTATATCATTTAGCTCATCATTTGAGTTTAGTTGTATATTTTTTGATTTGTCAGTTTTAAAATTTAGATAATCAAAAAAGTCATTTATACCTTTATCTAAGCTTTGTAATGATTTAACAATATTTCTGGACACAAGAGATAAACTTAAAAATAAAAAGATTATAATGAAACTTACAATAGCTATTAGTATAAAAAGTTTTTTATAAAGCTGATCAATAATATTTTTTAAGTCTTTCTCTGTAGATATTAAAATAGAAGTCTCCATATCATGGTAAGTGTCTATTCTTTGAGTAGATATTTTAATCCATTGCTCTATATTAATATCTTGTGTATTTATACGCTCAATTATTTGTTTTCTGATTTTTAGTAGATAATTGTTATTATCATATATTTTCACTTTATCTCTTAACTCTTCTAAAATTAAATATTGTGAATTTATAGCGTTGTGGTACTGTGTAATAGCATAAGTGGAGATATCTTTTTTTATCAGCATTGAAACAAGAGCTCTTTCTTTTCCAGCATATTCCCTAAAAGATGTTAGCAGTTGTATAGTTTTTATATTTTTATATACTTTTTTATTGCTTGAATATAGTTCAATACCCTGAGAAAGCCTTAGTAGTTTATGGTTTAATTTGGAGTAAAAAAGAAAACTATCGTTTGCGGAAAATATTAATTCTTTTATACTTTTACGTATGTGTGGAATAGATTGCAAACTAGAAGAAAGAAAAGTTTTTTTATAAATATCTTTTAGCTCTTTTGTATTTAATTGTTTATATATTTTTGTGAAATTTTTTATATATAAATCAGTTTTAATATATTGTTTTTGTAGTTTATCTTTGAAAATAATATTCTTTGTATTTGAGAAACTAGTACTTAAACCTCTTTCGTATTGTGTTTGATGAAGTAAATCACTAATAGATTTTAATAGGTATACTGATTTTAAGAGCTTTTTATGTGTTTTAATATTGTTGTAATTATTTAATACAAAATCAAATGATAGAAAAGTTATTATGGAGATAGGTAAAATAGTGATTAAAAATAATTTTTGTTTTATTGTCATATTCTCTCCAAAAAAAATAAATCAAAATTTAACTAAAAATAATTGTAGCATAAAATTGCTTTTTTAAAAAAAGATTAGATAGAATTGTACTTATGAATGATAAAGTATTTACAAAACCAATAAAAAAACAATTTGAATTTGACGAAGAGGTAGCTGCTGTATTTGATGATATGCTATCTCGAAGCGTACCTTTTTATAAAGAAGCTCAGGATATAACTCAATTCTTTGCACTAAAGCAACTTGAAAATGGTGGATTATTATATGATTTAGGTTCATCTACTGCATCTTTACTTATAAATGTTAGTAAAAAGTTAAAGGTGGATGCTACTCTTATCGGACTTGATAACTCAGAAGCTATGCTTGAACGCGCTAGAAATAAATGTAGTGCTTTTGGTGCAGATGTAGTACTTGAAAATGCAGATATATTGGAATATGATTATAAAGAAGCAGATGTATTTGTGAGTAACTATACTTTACAGTTTATCAGACCACTTGTCCGTGAAGAATTGGTGAAAAAAATTGCATCTTCACTTAAAAAAGATGGTATTTTTATATTTTCAGAAAAAGTAATCTCGCACCATTCAAAACTAAATAAAGATTTAATAGAGTGTTATTATGACTTTAAGAAAGATATGGGTTACTCTGAATTTGAGATAATGCAAAAAAGAGAAGCTTTGGAGAATGTGTTAGTCCCATATAGTGAAGAGGAAAATATAAAAATGGCTAAAAATTGTGGATTTTCTCATTGTGAGGTTGTATTTAGATGGGCAAATTTCGCTACTTTCATAGCTATAAAATAAAACTACTGCATATTTCGTCGTTAGTTTATCTCGATTGGCATAAGCCAATATTCGACAAACTGCCTAGAACTATTTTGTAGTTTTAATTTCTAGCTACAAAAGAACAGGCTAATAGCACTACCAAACATTTTTTTGATTAGAACCATCTTCTTCATCTAAACCTAAGACCCAATCATATGAAGCTTCTGCACCATCAACTATACCATCAGAGACACCTTTGTACGTAAATATTTCATTGTCTCCACAATCCCTATGGTAATAGCCTTGTAGGTCATAGTATTCATTACAGTCATTATAGTATTTTGCAGATACTCCACGCTCGTTTATACAAGCTGTAAAAAATAGTGCTAAAAATATTAGTATATACTTAATCATAAATATTTAACAAGCAAAATCCATTCCCTATACTTTAAAAGTATCGGTAGTTTTACAGTATTGAGTTAAAAAACATTTATCACATTCTGGGTTTTTTGCTTTACAGATATATCGGCCAAAAAGAACCATGCCTTGATGAAGTGCATGTAGATTATTTTTAAATTTTTTCACTAAAGTAGCTTCTGTCTTTATAGCAGTCCTGTCATCACTAAGACCAAGACGATGTGATACACGAAAAACGTGAGTATCAACAGCCATAAGGTTTGCACCAGTATATTCAATCATAACAACATTGGCAGTTTTTTGACCAACTCCACCAAGTGTTTGTAAATCTTTTTCATTCATCGGTATTTCACCATCATAAACTTCAACAACTCTTAAAGCCATCGCTAGTAAGTTTTTAGCTTTGTTGTTAAAAAATGAACAAGACTTTATCAATTCTTTTATATCATCTAAATCAGCTTTTGCAAGTTCATATGTAGTAGGATATTTTTTAAAAAAATCTGGTGTTATAATATTTACTCGTTTATCTGTGCATTGAGCGGATAGGGCGACTGCAACAACTAATTCATAAGCATTTTTATAGTCTAGTTCTGTAACTGCATCACTATATTTATCTATAAACAGTTCATGAATCTCTGATATATCTTTTTTTGTAGCTTTTTTCATTAGAGAATTATATACTAAATTTATACTTCGTTTAACAATGGTTAGCATTAAGAGACTAAAATTTTCAGTATAAATTTAGAATCAGGATAATTAATGAAATCAGTAACAAAAATCATCTCAACAGTAGCTTTACTATCTACTATGTCGATTGCCCAAACTTTAGTAACAGTAAATGGGACTCCAATTACACAAAAAGAAGTTGATACAGAGTTAATGAATGCTACACAAGGTCGTTTTAACCAAGTTCCAGCAGAAAAAAGAGCGGAATTTAGAAAGCAGGTACTTGAGCAATTAGTTTCAAAAGAGCTAGTTTATGGTGATGCAAAAAAATCTGGTATCTTAAAATCAAAAGAGTTTAAAGATGAGTATGCAAAGATTCAAGATCGTATAAAAAAAGAGTTAGCTATTCAAATCTGGCAAAAAAAAGAGTTAGATAAGATTAAAATTTCGGATAAAGATTTAAAAAGTTATTATGATAAAAATAAAGAAGAGTTCAATGAAAAAGAGTCAGTTCATGCTCGTCATATCTTAGTTAAAACAGAAGATGAAGCAAAAGCTGTTTCTCTTGTCTTAAATGGTCTAAAGGGTGATAAACTAAAAGAAAAGTTTATTGAAGAAGCTAAAGCAAAATCAACAGGACCTTCAGGGCCAAAAGGTGGAGACTTAGGTTATTTTGCCCAAGGTCAAATGGTACCTGAGTTTAACGATAAAGTATTTTCTATGAAAGTTGGTACAGTATCAGCTCCAGTTAAAACACAGTTTGGATATCACCTAATCTATTTAGAAGATAAAAAAACTAAAAAAACAAGAGCATTTACAGAGGTAAAATCTTTTATAGAACAAAGACTTAAAATTGAAAAAGCAAAATCAGTAATGCAAACTAAAATGCTTTCACTAAAAGAAAGTGCTGTTATTAAATAATGCACTTTAAAAGTTCTGCCATATCTAAGCTTAACTTAGAAGGCAGAGACTTTTATGTTAAACGGGATGACTTAGTTGACATCTATCTCTCTGGAAATAAATACCGAAAACTTCACACTCTTTTACAAACTCCAAAACAAAACTTAAATACAATTATCTCTTATGGTGGTACGCAATCAAATGCAATGTTAGCAATAGCTAGGATGTGTGAGTTGAAATCCTGGGAGTTTATATACTATACGAAACCTATTTCTGATACTCAAAAAAATGAAAATATTGGTAATTTTTTCTTGGCAAAAAAACTTGGGATGAAACATAAAGAGATAGAGAATGAACTTTATAAAGATTATATCTCTACATTAGGTTTGAATTTAGATACTAAAGCTTTTGTTGTTCATCAGGGTGGGGCGGTAAAAGAAGCTCGAGAAGGCTTAGCTGTTCTAGCAAAAGAGATAATAGATTCAAAGCTAGAAGTAAAATCTTTAGCAACACCCTCAGGAACTGGAACTACAGCTCTTTTTTTAGCACTTACTCTTCCTGAATTTAAAGTATATACAACACCCTGTGTAGGAGATGTCGCATATCTAAAAGAGCAGATGAGTGCGTTAGCTGATATACCAAAAAATCTTATAATCTTAGAGCCAAAAAAGAAGTATCATTTTGCAAAACCATATAAAGAGTTTGTGGATATTTGGAAAAAAACTTTAAAAGAGGGTATTGAGTTTGACTTACTTTATGCACCAGCTATGTGGTCAGCTTTGTTAGAACAAACGGATGAAGATATCTTGTATATACACAGTGGTGGAGTAAGTGGAAATGAATCTATGATGCAGAGGTATAGAAGAAAAAAGTTTATATAAAAACTACATTCTCTTCTATTGCTACACGCTCTGGTTGGTAGTGGTTTATTTTAGAATCTTCATCTGCATAACCAATAACCACACTATATAAAAGTGCTAAGTTATCTGGAATATCTAAAACTTTTGCTACAACTTTTCCAAATTCAGTAGTTGAGCCTTGAGGACAAGTATCGAGTCCAAAATCTAATGCTGATAACATAATACTTTGCATATATGCGCCACAGTCGATAAGCGCACCTTGTGCTTCATCTATCATAGCCTTATCTGTAAAAACAAAAAATACAGTAGATGCTCCAAACCATCTAAAGTTATCATGCCACATCTTAGTTCTAGTCTCTAGATCTTTTCTATCCACACTCATGTGATTATAAAGACCTATACCTGTTTGCATTCTGCGTTTTTTAAATGGTGCTTTCCACTTTACAGGGTAGTATTGTATAAATTGATCATGCTCTACACCAGACTCCATTACCTCTATAATAGCATCTCCAATACGTTTTAGCACATCTTTATTGCTTATTGCATAAGTTATCCATGGTTGCATATTCGCACCACTTGGAGTGTTGTTAGCAGCTTTTAAAATTTGTTCTTGTATATCTTTTGAAACTTCTTTTTGTAAAAATGCTCTTTTTGACGAGCGTTTAGATAATGCATCTAAAATTGTTGGCATAAAGTGTCCTGATGTTTTGTTAAACATATTATATAGTATATTTTCTAAAAATTGTTATAATGCAACTTAAGTAGCAATTGTTTTTTTTAAAAGTTTATATAATAACACCAATAATAAATTAAAGGATTTTAAATGAGTAATATATTTGAAAAATTAACTAATAATATGACAGAGTCAATTGAGTCATCAATATCTCTAGCATTACATAATAAAAACCAAGAGGTTGAGGCTGTACATTTTTTATGGGCACTTTTAACTAACTCAAATTCTCTTCTAAATCAAATGTTTAACAAAATGAACATAGATAAAATTGCGATGGAGTTAGATGTAAAAAGTATGTCTGAAAAACTTCCAAAGTCATCAACTATCTCAAAAGAGAATATTAGACTTTCAAAAAGTTTTGTACAAACTTTAGAAAATGGTGCAGGACTTATGACCAAAAATGGGGATAGTTTTTTAGCGGTAGATACTTATTTACTGGCAAATTTAAATACTCAACCATTTGCAGAGCTATTTAAAAAGTATATAGATGTAAGTGAGCTTGCTAAAAATATAGAAGCATCTCGCGGTGGGGCTAAGATAGATTCTCAAAGCTCTGATGAGGTATTAGAGTCATTGGATAAATATGGAATCGATCTAAACCTTCAAGCAAAAGAAGGAAAACTATCACCTGTTATTGGTCGCGATGAAGAGATAACTCGTATGATGCAAATTTTAATTCGTAAGACTAAAAATAACCCTATGCTTTTAGGTGAACCAGGGGTTGGTAAGACTGCTCTAGTTGAAGGCTTAGCACAAAGGATTGTAAATGGTGAAGTACCAACATCTTTAGCCAACAAAAGGGTTGTAGCATTAGATATGAGTTCACTTATTGCTGGTGCAAAATATCGTGGTGAATTTGAAGATAGATTAAAAGCTGTAATAAATGAAGTAAAAGAGAATGGAAATATTATACTTTTTATCGATGAGATTCATACTATAGTTGGTGCTGGAGCATCTGAAGGTTCTATGGATGCAGCAAATATACTTAAACCAGCGTTAGCTCGTGGTGAACTTCATACTATTGGTGCTACTACACTGAAAGAGTATAGAAAGTATTTTGAAAAAGATGCAGCGCTTCAAAGAAGATTTTTGCCAATTAACCTTGATGAGCCCTCAGTAAACCAATCTTTACAAATTTTACGTGGGATTAAAGAGCGTTTAGAGACTCATCACAATGTTAGTATCTCTGATAGTGCATTGGTCGCTGCTGCACGATTAAGTGATAGATATATTGCAGATAGATTTCTTCCAGATAAAGCGATAGACTTGATCGATGAAGCGGCAGCAGAACTTAAAATGCAAATAGAATCTGAGCCAAATGAACTATCAGCTGCAAAAAGAAAGTCTTCTGAACTTCACGTTGAAGAGGAAGCTCTAAAAATGGAGAAAACTCCTGCAAATGAAAAAAGATTAGGTGAAATAACTAAAGAGTTAGCAGATACTGATGAAAAAGTACGTGATTTAGAGACTAGATTTGCATCAGAAAAAGAGGTGTTTGAGAAAATTTCTAAAATAAAAGAAACAATAGAAGCTAAAAAACGTGAAGCTCAAAGTGCTAAAGCTAATTCTGATTTTAATCGTGCTGCAGAGATAGAATATGGTGAGATCCCTGAGTTACTTAAAGAAGAAGAAACAATCAATGAGACTTGGGATAAATTGCAAGAAAGTGGAACACTACTTAAAAATAACGTAGATGAAGAATCGATAGCTAGCATTATCTCTAGATGGACAAATATCCCAGTTACAAAAATGCTTCAAGCTGATAAAGATAAAATTTTAAATGTTGAAGCAGAGTTAAACAAAGATGTAGTTGGACAAGTTGAAGCTACTCACGCGATAGCTCGTGCTATTAAAAGAAACAAAGCAGGTTTATCTGATTCGGCTAGACCTATTGGAAGCTTTTTATTTCTCGGTCCAACTGGTGTTGGTAAGACTCAAACTGCTAAAACTTTAGCTAAGTTCTTGTTCGATTCAGAGGATGCGATGATACGAATAGATATGAGTGAGTATATGGAAAAACACGCAGTATCTCGT